>JBIKIS010000171.1:0-4059 GCA_044361485.1 Sediminibacterium sp. | reverse complement strand
GTGGTAAAACTTTTGGCGTCACAACCGGTGCGCAAACTAGGGAGCAGATACAAGTTGCGGATCCTACTGCTGTTGTAGATGACTTACTTGAAATTTTAGACAAAATTTAATCAGTTGCATAAACCATCTTTTTCGATACAAGATTTTGGACCTGATTTTAAATGGGGTGTTGGCATGGCCGCACCACAAAATGAAGGCGCAGCATTTGAGGACGGAAAAGGTTTATCTGTGTGGGATGTTTTCGCACGCAAAAGAAACGTCATTAAGGGTGGTGCGCGGCCCACTCATGCCGCCGATTTTTACCACCGTTACAAAGACGATATTTTACTTGCTAAAGCATTAGGCTTTAAAGTGTTTAGGTTTTCTATTGCTTGGAGTCGGGTATTACCAGACGGCATAGGAAAGGTTAATAAATTAGGTATCGATTTTTACCACCGCGTTATTGATGAATGCGTCGCAAATGGCTTAGAACCTGTTGTTACTATTTACCATTGGGACCTACCCCATGCACTTGAATTGCAAGGTGGATGGACGAGCCGTGATATGGTTAAGTGGTTTTCTAAATATGTTACGCTATTAACAACGCATTACGGAAAAAAAGTACAGCAATGGATAGTGATGAACGAGCCATTTGCATTTACGGCGCTAGGTTATATGATTGGGATGCATGCCCCTGGTAAAATGGGCACTGCAAATGTTTTTCCAGCTATTTTTAATGCAGCTTATTGCACCGCAGAGGGGGGTAGAATTATTAGAGAGCACTGTCCGCAGGCTATTATTGGCACTAGTTTTTCAATATCAGAAGCCAAGCCATATACAAATAGTGATAAAGATATTGCTGCCGCAAATAGAGCCGATGCACTTTTAAACCGTTTGTTTATAGAGCCCACATTAGGTATGGGTTTTCCGCAACTAGATCAATTTGATTTTTTAGATAAGTTGCATATTGCCACAACGGCGTGGCGCTTTATTGATAAATTAAAATTTGATTTTGACTATATCGGGCTTCAAAATTATTTTTCAGTTACCATCAAGCACAATCCTTTAATACCCTATGTTTCGGCTTCCGAAGTGAGTGCTAAACAAAGAAAAATGCCGCATACTGCAATAGGTTGGGAGATTGATCCAAACAGCTTTTATAAGATGCTTAAAAGGTTTGGTAGTTACGCGGGTGTTAAACAAATTATTGTAACAGAAGGAGGCGCTTGTTTTAAAGATCATTTGCATAATGGAGTAGTAAATGATCAAGAACGTATCGATTATTTCAGTGCCTATTTAGCAGCTGTTTTACAAGCTAAAAACGAAGGCGTACCTATTGGAGGGTATTACGCATGGACGCTTACCGATAATTTTGAATGGGCTTATGGTTATAGTACAAGGTTTGGTCTTGTACACACCGATTTTGAAACACAATTACGTACCGTAAAAAATTCGGGCTATTGGTTTAGAGATTTTTTACAAGGCAAAGCTGTTTGATCCCTCCAATTCATCTACCTGATTTTTGGTTGGTTGTAAAGATTTTGCTTTTTCAATCACCATTTGTACCAGTTGGTACGTACTGTACTCCAGTGTTAATGGTGTTGGAGCAGGCTCATCATACCATTTGGCAATATCTACAAAAAAGGTTGCATGCATTTTTGCAACCACCGGAACACCTAATTGCTCTAGCGCTGCTGCGTTACATAACTGTTCGTACTGCCCTCTAATAGGAAGGCACAATAGTTTTTTGCCTAAGTATAGCGCTTCTGCAGGGGTTTCAAATCCAGCACCCGTAATAACGCCGGCACTTTCAATCATGCTTTTTGTAAAGCCCTCGTTTGAAATAGGCATGAACCTAATATTTTTTTCGATGGTTTCTGTTTTTACTTCTTTGGTAAAAACTTCAAACCTGATGCCTGGTGCTTTATGTAATTGGTTGGTGATTACTTTTTTAGAATAATGCGATAAATAAACCGTTACATGCCCTTTATTTATTGAGTTGGCAGCTATGATATCCGCTTTAATAACGGGATTGAAAATGCCGGTATCATAGGCTTTAAAATGAAGCCCAAAATATGCAGTTGCAGTACCATAATTTTGCAAAATCCATTCGCCAATAAATTCTCTTTTTTTGGGCCTTGGTGATAATGAACTTTTAAAACTTGCTTGGTGTCCAAATTGAATGCTGGGTTTATTTTTTAGTTTACATGCTAGTGAGGTGATGCATTCAAAATCATTGATCACAATATCGTAATCCTCTACTGGTAATGCTTTGGCTTCTTTCCAAATTCTTTTAATTGAAAATTTTTGCCACATTTTAAAATAGTTGAGGCCACCTCTATTTCCATAAAATAACGAAACACCCCTGCTTTTATATTTTACTGGTAAGCTAGTAGGTAAATGACTGTTTTCGCCACTTAAAAAAACGTCTACTTGTCCATATTGTTGCAAATAGGGCAATAGTTCAACAGCTCTACTAATATGGCCATTACCGGTTGCTTGTACTGCGTAAAATATTTTCATCTACTGCGCTATTAAACTATTAAAAAACAGGGCAACGTCTTTGGTAAGTACGTTTAGTTCTGGTAATTTATTTTCTGCACTTAAAATAGGGACTACTTTTGCAGCTTGCTCTTTTTCATTGTATTGGTGAATGTTCCATTCGCCATTAACGTATTCCAGTGCCGTTAAATTTTCGATCCAATCGCCACTGTTTAAATACATCACTGATCCGTGCTCGTTGGTAACCATACGCTTTTGTGGTTGGTGTATGTGGCCACAAATTACATAGTCGTAACCCTGTTCGATGGCAAGCTCTGCAGCTGTTTGTTCAAAATTGCCAATCCAAGACACTGCTTTTTTAACGCTATTTTTTACCTTTTTACTAAAGCTCATTTTTTCTTTGCCCATTAGTTTAAGGGCCCAGTTAATGGCGCTATTTATCATGATTAGTAAATCGTATCCGTGACCGCCAAGCTTCGCAATAATTTTTGCACTTCCTTTTGTAGTGGCATCAAAAATATCGCCATGAAAAATCCAGGTTTTTTTGCCATCTAAATTAAGTACCACTTTATCTGTTAAGGTAAACCCACCCATTTCGAGGTCGGTGTAGCGGCGAAGGGCTTCGTCATGATTACCCGTAATGTAGTATACCTTGGTGCCTTTACTTAGCAGGCTAAAAATTTGTTTAATCACCTGCATGTGTGCAGCTGGAAAATAGTGTTTCTTAAACTGCCAGATATCAATGATATCGCCATTTAAGACCAATACCTTGGGCGCTACACTTTTTAGATAAGTTACAATTTCTTGGGCGTGGCAGCCAAATGTGCCGAGGTGTAAATCACTTAGAACAAGGACGTCAATGTCTCTTTTTTCCATTGGGTTAGTTTGTCAAAGTAATAACTCTAATATGAACAAATCTTTACGCCTATGTTAACAAATTGTAACTTTAAGCCTACACAGGTTTCAGTACTTTGCTTGTTTTGTAATATCGCGTTGCATAAATTCATATACTATGTCTAAGTTTACTTATATACCTCGCGACCTTAGTTGGTTGAGTTTTAATGGAAGAGTTTTACAAGAGGCCAATGACCCATCTGTTCCATTAAAAGAGCGTATTCGTTTTTTAGGTATTTTTTCTAATAACCTAGATGAGTTTTTTAGGGTACGTGTGGCTACATTAAAGCGCATGATAGAACTGAAAGGGAAGGGTAAAAAATTAGACATGCATTTGGAGGCCCATTCTCAAAGTATTTTAGATGCCATTCAAACCATTGTATTAGAGCAGCAAAATGAGTTTAACAGAATTTGGAAAAATATTGTTAGGGATTTAAAAAAAGAGAATATTGCGCTTGTTGATGAAAAACATTTATCGAGAGAGCAGCAAATTTTTGTAAAAGATTTTTTTGACACTCAGGTCCGTGGTAATGTAATTCCACTAATGGTTGAATCTATAGGGCAGATGCCTTATTTGCGTGATAAGAGTATATATTTAGGTATTGTGATGCGCAAAAAAAATAGTGCATACAAAAGTAAGTATGCATTAATTGAAGTGCCTGTGTCTGTGGTGGGGCGCTTTGT
>JBIKIS010000050.1:0-13337 GCA_044361485.1 Sediminibacterium sp. | reverse complement strand
GTACTGATTACATCGTATCGCCCAGTGCTAGCTGTACCGGCTTTGTTAGAAATTACTACGGTAAACTTTACGAAAACTCTGCACAAATTAATGTTGCTAAAAAAACATCGGCGCGTATTTACGAACTATCCGATTTTTTAATCAATATTTTAAAAATAGAAGACGTAGGCGCTACATTTAATGGTAAGGTTACCTACCACGATAGCTGCGCAGCCCTTAGGGAGTGCAAGACCAAAACAGAGCCGCGTAAGTTGCTTAGTAAGGTAAAAGGCCTAGAACTTGTTGAGATGAACGATGTCGAAACCTGTTGTGGATTTGGAGGCAGCTTTGCCGTAAAATTTGAACCTATTAGTATTGCTATGGGTGATCAAAAAACAACGAATGCTGCTGCTACAGGCGCCGAATATATTATTAGCACAGACATGAGTTGTCTGATGCATATAGATGGTTGCTTAACACATAAACACTCGGGGTTAAAAGTGTTGCATTTAGCAGACGTACTTGCAAGCGAAGCATAATATTTATCATAATATTTTACGACTTAAATAATTTTCAAAATGAATTATTGGCTTATCAAATCGGAACCTTTCAAATACAGTTGGGATCAGTTTGAAAAGGATAAACAAACATTTTGGGATGGCGTTAGAAATTATGGCGCCCGCAATAATTTAAGATCCATGAAAAAAGGCGATCTCGCTTTTTGGTACCACTCCAATGAAGGCATGGAAATTGTAGGTATTGCTAAAGTAGTAAAGGAATCATACCAAGACCCTACCACACCAGATCCAGCATGGCTTGTTGTTGATTTTAAACCCTTTAAAAAGCTTAAAAAAACGGTAAAGCTTGCAGACATTAAAGCGCATGCTAAACTACAAGATATGGACCTCGTAAGGCTTGGCAGACTATCCGTACAAACGGTTAAACCTGCCGAATGGAAGATTGTAATGGAAATGGCTGGCGAAAAAGTTTAGCTAAAAAATACGTATCCAATTAAAATAGCAGCCACTACACCAAGTAAGTCGGCTAACACCCCTGCCCAAATCGCATAACGTACTTTTTTGATGCCTACGCTTCCAAAATAAAGGGCAATGATATAAAAAGTGGTATCTGCAGATCCCTGAAATGTAGACGCTAATTTTCCTACAAAAGAATCGGGGCCATTTGATTTCATCACATCAATCATAAGTCCTCTCGCACCGCTTCCACTAAATGGTTTCATAATCGCTACTGGTAAAGCTGGCGTAAATGCTGTGTCTACCCCGGTTAATCCAATCACCCAACTAAGCCCATCCACCAAATAACCAAGGGCACCACTGTCTCTAAATACCCGAATGGCGACAAGCATACCTACGAGGTATGGAATAATTTTTAAAATCACATCAAAACCTCCTTTTGCACCATCTATAAAGGCGTCAAATACATTTATTTTTTTAATCATTCCGCCAATAATAATCAGCACTACTAGTAATAGTAAAATCATATTACCTGTAACCCTACTAAAAATTTCTTTTTGTTCCGCTCCCATTTGCTGTACAAAAAATAACATGCCGGCTACCAGCGCCACAAGCCCCAATAACCAGGTCAAAAGCACTTTGTCCCATTTTAATTTCTGTTTGAACCCTACTATAAAAATAGATGCGAGTGTTGTACATATGGTAGCTAGTACACAGGGTATAAATATACTAGCCGCCTCTGTAGAACCAGCAGCTAAACGGTATGAAATTATGGTGAGTGGAATTAAAGTAAGACCACTCGTATGCAGCACCAAAAACATAATTTGTGCATTGGTTGCTTTTTCTTTGTCAGGATTAATAGATTGTAGGCTTTCCATGGCTTTTAATCCAAAAGGTGTTGCTGCATTATCTAACCCAAGCATATTAGCGCTAAAATTCATCACCATTTGCCCCATCGCTGGGTGCTTATCAGGCACTTCAGGAAACAACCTTTTCATAAATGGATTAACCAAGCGAGCTATCCAGTTAATGGCACCTGCACGCTCTGCAATATTCATCAGTCCTAAAAAGAAAACCATGGTGCCAGCAAGCGGAAACGCAACATCAATAACAGAACCTTTGGCAGTATCAAACATCCCATCAACAAGGTTTTTAAACACTTCGGTGTCGTGTAAAATCAAAAACTTGTAAAGCGCAATTACAAAAGCAACAATAAAAAAGGCGATCCATACAATATTTAGTGCCATCAGGGTTAATTTATGGGGTGAATATAAAAAATATTGGAGCTATATTTGCACCTTAATTAAAAAGGTTTCAATTATGGCTTTAAAGGCAGGCATCGTAGGGTTACCCAACGTAGGAAAATCAACATTATTTAATGCAGTAAGCATTAGTGCTAAAGCCCAGGCTAGCAATTACCGTTTCTGTACCATAGAGCCAAATGTTGGCCTTGTAGACGTTCCAGATGAGCGTTTAAGTAAGTTGGCCGAACTTGTAATTCCAGACCGTATTGTTCCAACTCAAATGGAAATTGTTGATATCGCCGGCTTAGTTAAAGGCGCGAGTAAAGGTGAAGGTCTGGGTAATAAATTTCTAGGAAATATTAGAGAGGTAGATGCCATCATTCACGTGATTCGTTGTTTTGAAGATGAAAACGTTTTAAGAGAAGAAGGTGCTATTAACCCGGTAAGTGATAAAGAAATTATTGATACCGAACTACAATTAAAGGATTTAGAAAGTGTAGAAAAGAAAATGCAACGCGTAGAAAAAATGGCGCGTGTAGGTTCCGACACAAAGGCTAAAGCAGAGTTTGAAATTCTAACCCGTTGTAAAAATCATTTAGAGACAGGAAAAAGCATTTTTTCGTTGGGCCTATCTAAAGAAGATAAAGTAGCCGTTGCTGATTTGTTCTTACTCACCGACAAGCCCGTTTTATACGTTGCCAACGTAGATGAAGCGAGTATGCATACGGGGAATAAATATTCTGAAATGCTAACAGCAGCCGTTGCTTCGGAAGGCGCTCAAGTAATTGTGATGTGTAATAACATTGAAGCTCAAATTGCAGAATTAGAATCAGCTGATGATAAGCAAATGTTCATGGAAGAATATAAAATGACAGAGCCAGCACTTAACCGTTTAATTAGATCTGCGTATAAATTATTAAACCTAGATACCTATTTTACGGCAGGTGTTCAAGAAGTGAGAGCCTGGACCATTTTAAAAGGTTGGAAAGCACCACAGGCTGCCAGTGTGATACACACCGATTTTGAAAAAGGATTTATCAAAGCCGAAGTGATTGCCTACGAAGACTTTGTTCAATTAGGCAGTGAGTCTGCTTGTAGAGACAATGGTAAATTAAGAATTGAAGGAAAGGAATACCTTGTTAAGGATGGCGATATTATGCATTTCAGATTTAATGTTTAATTTTACCTGGCTGTCATGAAAATAAATCTTGTATACTTTTTACTTGCTGCTACTACCCTTTTTGGATGTCAATCCAATCAAGGTTCGGATGCAGTTGAAACATCACCTGCAGTAGCCATACAAGCCCCTATTAATGGCACGTATAATATTGTAGCAGTTTATCCGCACAATACCAGTTCTTTTACCCAAGGTCTAATTTGGCACAACAATACCCTTTACGAAGGAACCGGCCTTACGAGCCAAAGCAAGCTTTTTAAAACAGAACTTGCCACGGGAAAAGCATTACAAACCCTATCGATTGCGGATACTTTATTTGGTGAAGGCATTACCATTTACAACAACAAAATCTACCAACTTACCTGGCAAAACCACAAAGTATTGGTGTATGATGTCAATACTTTTAAAAAAGAAAAAGAATTAAATTGGAATTATGAAGGATGGGGCATCACCCATTACAATAACCAGCTTATTATTAGTACGGGAAGTAGTAATTTATATTTTGTAAACCCAGCTACCCTAGCCATCGAAAAAACCTTGGGCGTATATGATAACAATGGCTATATCGCCTCACTCAATGAGTTAGAAATGATAGATGGGAAAATATACGCCAATGTGTGGGGTGAAAATAAAATAATAGCTATCAACCCTGTATCAGGACAAGTAGAAAAGCAATTTGACTTTACAAATATTTTGCAAAAAACAAATCAACCCATTACCACAGAAACAAATGTATTAAATGGGATTGCGTATGATAGTGTTGGTAAAGCCACTTATATTACTGGTAAAAATTGGCCAGCTATTTTTAAGGTGACTTTACAATAAAACCTTACAATAGGTTGCAATTACATATTACTTCTTCTTAAAAGCATAAATCACCGAACTACATTTATTGACGTCCAATAGTGCTGTTAGATTGGACCAAAGCCCCACTAGTATTGCTTTTACAAAGGATCCACCGTTGTGTTGCTCGGTTAACATGGCTACATAAATAGCATCAAACCACATGGCTTTTTTGGTCAGTAGCTTAAACCCATGCTTGTTTGCAAGTAATTCCATGCTTGCTGGAGAAAAATGATACAAATGCCTAGGCGTATCAAGGGCCGCCCAATTTTTCCCATAAATACGAGCATCGGTACTTGTATAATTAGGTACTGCAATTACAAGTATGCCAGTTGGTTGTAACAGTTCTCCAAACCTTTTAAAATAACCATGCAAATCATGCACATGCTCTAACACATGCCACATGGTAATGGCGTCAAACTGATGGGAACCTAATGTATAAACAGTATCTGCTGGTTCTAACTGTATATTATATTTAAGCTGCGCTTGTTTAGCCGCCGTTGCATCTGGCTCGAGGCCTGTTACCAGCCACCCACCAGATTGCATGGTGTTTACAAAAGCCCCGGTTCCTGCGCCAATATCAAGTAATGCACCCGTTTTTTTACCAACGAGTTTCGTAACTAAATTTTTCTTTGTTAACAGCGCGTAGGTTCTTACTTTGTGGTACACCGAATTTATAAATCCTTTACTACTGTCTGTGTGTGAAACATATGATTCTGCAGCATAGTAAGGCCCAATGTTAGCCGCATCCGGAACGTTTTGGGTAAATCCTCCACTACATGTTGAACAGCGCCATACTTCAAATAATTCACCAGAAACGGTATAGTCTTTGGCAACATAGATTTTGCCAATCAATTCAGAGGCACAAATAGGACAAGCTTGGTAATGAATGGTAGATGCCATTAAAAGGCGAATTAAAATTGATCGTTAATATTCAAAAAATAATTAAAAATGGCAGCTGCCCCAGCGGCAAAAAGAAGAATCGCTGCAACCCACCAATATCTGTCCATAACAGATAATGGCTGTGCTTTGTACAATAACCCTTTTTTAAATGACCACTGCAAACCAGTTGGTAGCGGAAGCGCTTCCTGAACGGCATACAAAGGCTCATGCGCCGTAAAAGAAATACCAAGGCCCTCTTTGCAAAAATTACCAACGCCAGCAATAAGTACCGGCTGTTGTAATTGTAAGCTTGAAGCTAGCTCTTCTATGGCAGCATGGGTTGTTGATGAAGCCGTTTCGATATCAATATGATCGAGTGCTGCTACCCAAGCAATAAATGATGTATTGGTAAGCACTTGACCTGGTGTAAAATTTATTTTCTCGTAAGGTGCTGAAATATGTAACCCACTTGGATCAATAGCAGCCGTAACTGGTAGCATTTCAAGTGTACCTATGCCAGCCAATTGCAGCTTTTTATGAACCAGTAAATAAGGGTATATATGGTCTAACATGCGCCTACTATTTTCCAGAGAACGAATATACAAATCCCGCCACAACATTTCGTCCAAAAACTTCATATTGGTTCCAACGCTGGTACCTGTTATCAAATAAATTGTTTAGCTGTACCCAAAATTTAGCAGATTTTACAACTGTATAGGTTGCTCCCAACGAAAAATCGGCAGCGGCAGGGAGTTTTTTGGTGGCCGCTTGCGCATTCATAGCTTGTGCCCCGTCCCATGCATAAAGCGTAGATGTAAAAGAAAGTTTATTGGAATACTTCCAATGTAATGACCCATTTAGTTCAAGAGGCTGTAATCCCCACGCTTCATTTTGAACCTTTAAACCAGAAAACTTTTTGTAAGTAATACCGCCTAGTATGTTTAGTTTGTCTTGTAAGGTATAGCTAATATTTGCCTGTAACTGCACCGCACGCATTGTTGGTTCAAAGAACACATCAAACAACCTGCCGTCTTTAAATGAATTTATAAACAACGCTTGATTTTCATATTCTAATAAAGAGAGGGTTGCGCCATAGGTAAAATGATCCCCTACTGGAAGTTTAACACCTAAGAACTGTTCTGTAATTTTTGTGTTTGAAAAACTGTTATAGATGCGAACCCAAGGATTAAAAGCAGCCAATGAACGTAAATTATTTTTTTCAAAATGACCCGACCAGCCTAATTCAATGCGTAGCCCATTATTTGGCAGTATGGCTACACCCGTTACCTGTGGCAATACCGCATAGGTTCCATTGTTGATAGTTGGAGAAGCCCCTAAATGAACCTGGAACTTATTGGTTATCCAACTAAAGGTACTTGGCATCGAAAATAAATTATTGACAATGGTTAGGTTAGTTGGAATGGTTGGTAAAACGGTGTTAGAAAAACTAGCAGTGGGTTGTACAGAAATTTTAAAATCGGTACCTAAATTTTTTGACACCGGCGCCGATATACTGGTTTCAAATTCTCTTTCATCGATACCCGATTGTAAATAATCAAACGAAATAGTAGGTGTATAATGAAGTCCAAAAAATGCATCTGTTTTATTAGCAAGGTGTACTGTTAATCCGGCGCTATTGTATTTGTTTAAAATATTATCCTTCGTATAAGGCAATGAAGATGGCATAAATCCATAGGCATATCGGGTGGTTGACCCTGTTGTAAACTTAACACTTAAATCATGGTCTTCCCCTATTTGATGAGCGCTATTGATGGAGAAATTAACATCGGTAAATTCTTGTGCAAACAAATGACCTTTCATTTTTTTAAACCCTCCACCTATATAAGTATTGTTTTTAACTCCATCTCCTATATTAAATCCTGCTTCTGCCAAAATGGTATTTAAATTACCGAGTCCTACTTTTAAAAAATGATTTTGTTTGGAAGCCTTAATTGTGTCTGCAACATAAGCAAGTGGCGTAACAGCAACTGCCTGATAACCAAAACTAATATTTTGTGAAGGCACCATATACTGCATGGTTACCTTACTATTGTCAATAAATGGAGTGGCCGCCAAAAAATTAATTTTTGATTGCGGTCTTAAACTTGGCTTAAAGGCCGATGTAATTGTCACCACTTTTGCCGTATCTGCCACATTTTTTGAAGTCACTTGTGCACTGATTTGCGTTACACAAAAAACCGTCATACATAAAAGGAATCCAATTTTATTCATCTGTGTAGATTTTATTTTTTTGCTTTATCGGTGGTAACTTGTGTTAACTTTTCTTGTGCTTCTTTTTTCAAATCCGCAAAAGTAGCATTGGCAATAATACTTTGATAGGTTGCTTCTGCGTTAAAATAATCAAGCTGCTTGTGATAAATATCGCCTAGTAACAAATAGGATTTTGTAACCCAATATTCATAAGAACCCCAACCCTTAATTTGCTCGAAAGCCACTTTTTCCGATTCCTCTAATTTATTTTGATCAAATAATATTTTAGCATGTTGGTATTTTGCTTCTGCACTAAATTCAGATTTACCAGAAACTATCACTTCTTTGTAATAAAGGAAAGCAGTGTCGAGTGAGGCTGCTAGCTGTTTTGACTTTGCCATTACAAAATTAGCCATCACTTTGTCATCAGAAGCGGTACCAGACATTTCCAAAATTTGCATGGCTGCCGGAAGTGCATCTTCCCAATTAGACTGTTTGGTAGCACTTCTAATTAAACCACGCACGGCCTCTTTTTTAACTGCTTCGTCGGTGGCCATTGCATCTAACTGTTTATAATAACTAGTTGCTTTAGTATAGTCGCGGAGTTCAAAATAATAAGCCCTAGCAAGGTGTAATACTGCATCAGTAGCAAATTTATTGGGGGCTTTAGAAGCGATGTAGGCAAGGTATTTAACAGCGCTTACCGTATTTTTTTCAGACTCATAAATAGAAGCCATGATATCATGCGCTTCTAATACATGTGAGCCATTTGGGAATTTATCAATATAGGCACTCATTCCATTTTTTGTGCCTGCAAAATCTTTTTGTTCATAACGAAGTAGCGCTGCCTGATAAGTTAATGAATCTGCTTCTGTTTCAGACAAAGCTTTTCCATTAGATTCCATAAAGGCAATAAAATCTTGCGGCTTTTGGTTTTCTATAAATATGTTTCTAATGTATTCAATTGACGACTGAGATTCTTCGGTGTTTGGATACTTAGCAAGTAAACTTGTAAATGTAGCAAGGGCTTCATCGTTTTTATCAATATTAAAATAGGCAACACCGAGTTTTAAATACGCCGCCGGATGCCATGCGGCAAGCGAAACGTTTGAGGTAATTTGCTGCAGTGGAGCCACAGCGAGTGCAAAAGATTCCGAAGCTAAATAAGTATTAGCCATTTCCATATACACGTCACCAATAAGTCCCGAATTTGGATACTGCTTTACAAATTTTTGAAGGAGTGCTAATTTTTCTGACGTTTTATTGGAAGCGCCTAAAATAATAGATTTTTGAAAATAGGCATAATCCGCTGCGTCATAATTACGGTCAATCACTTGATTGTAAAGTGCCATTGCCTTTGTAAAATCTTTTGTCATAAAAAAGCAATCGGCTTTTTTAATGACTAGATCCTGAAATATAGGCGAACCAGTTTTTACGGTAGCCGACGCTTTTTCAAAATTCATGAGGGCATCGGAATACTGTTGTAATTGCGTTTGAGCAAACCCTAGGTTGTAATAGGCATTACCCAGATTCACTTCGGCATTAATAACAGGTGCTATTAAATATTTTTGTAAATAAGAAATACCTTGGCTGTACTGCCCTTTTCTAAACTGCATTTCAGACTTCCAAAAATTAGCCAATACAGCCACGTCCTGGTTATTGGGTGCCGCAAGCAAATGATCAAGTAGACTATCTGCTGCATCAACAAACTGATCATTGATAAGTTCTACGGCTCTTCCATAAAGTAAGGACGGGTATGCTTTTTGAGCCAAGGCCGATGGATTTTTAATGCCAGCATACAACTTGAGACCTTCTTTAAAATTACTGGTTCGTGCAAGGGTATTAATAAGTAAATCGGTGGCCTCCTGGGTATAGGTAGAGCGCGGATATTGTTTTAGAAATTCTTGAAAACCTTTTAATGCTTCATTGGTAAGCCCCTCCTCAAAAGACAGTTTAGCTACAGAAAAACTGGCCACTTCTTTTTGTACTTTATTGCTGTTGTTTTCGGCACAAAAAATAAATGCATTACGCGCATTAGCCTTATCTCCTATTTCCAAATAGGCTTTTGCCAAGAGGTACATGCTATTTTGAGACAAGGAGTCTTTTCCGGCAGTGAGCTTCTTAAAACCTTCAATGGCTTTGTTCCATTTTTTTTGCTCAAAATAACAAAATGATAATTCATATACATCTTCGCTTGAGGGCGTTTTAGTGCTAGCAACGTATTTTTCTAGATACGGCAATGCTCCAGTAAAATCATTTTTTGCAAATAGTAATCTACCAACAAGTTGTTGCAAAGGTTTTTCATAGTACTGATTACCAGATTTTAAAGCATCTAATGCCGTAGACAAAGCTTTTTCGGCGTTTCCAGTAAAATAATAGATCTGCGCATTGTAAAATGGAATCAGTTTTCCATATGCAGCGTCCACTTTAGCAATTTCAAAACATCTAAGTGCTATCGGATAATTTTTTTCTTTGAATGCAATAAAACCGAAATAATAATTGGCATCCACATAATATACATCGCCCACCGTTTGTCTAACAGCATCGAGAGGCTGTTTCGCTTTTTCAAACTGACCCAAACTAAAATAGAGATACCCTAGTAAATATTTCACCTCCCCAATTTGCGCATTGGTAAGATTGGCCAGTTTTGCTGTTTCCAAATAGGCTAAACTTTGCGCCGGATTATTATTTCTAAAATAATAAATACCTACATAATAGGTCATCATTTGACGAAAGGCAGGATCTACAGCTGCTTTTATAAAATCAGTAGCTTGTTCTACAATTCCTTTTTCATCTAATTGTAATCCACTCACTAGCAAATAAAAATCAACCTTTTCTTTTACAGAACTATTGTTCTGATACATAGAAGTACGCTTGAGTTCTTTGGCTAATTGAAAACTGCTCACATACGCCCTCTCTGAAATAAAAGTTTGCAAATCACGCATACTTGCATCAATAGAATTAGGCAAAACTGGAGTTTGTGCCAATCCTATTTGTGCTAGCACTAAAAAGAATGCCAATAAAATAGAAGTGTATAGTTTCATAAGTATGATGGCCTTTTTTACAAAGGTTTATGTTTCTTTCTTAATAAAAAGCGAAAACCATTTTAAAGGTAGCACTACCACTCCGTAAGGCCCTTTCTAATGGGTATTTGTGGAAAAACAGATAGATGCCGTAAGTTTGTCAACAAAATCAGGGAAAACTATGTACGAGCATCATACAAACATTCGAGTTAGATACGCAGAAACCGATCAAATGGACGTGGTATATTATGGTAATTATGCCCAGTATTTTGAGGTTGGTCGCGTAGAAGCGATGCGTGCCATTGGGCTCTCTTATAAAGAAATTGAAAAAATGGGGATTCATATGCCCGTTGTTTCAATGGAAACCAAATACATTAGGCCTGCCCACTACGACGATTTGTTAACGGTAAAAACAACGGTACCTGAACTTCCAAACGAACATCAAATCAAGTTTGTCACCGAAGTTTACAACGAATCGGGCAAGTTACTTACCCAAGGTAAAGTAGTACTCTATTTTATTGATGCTGCCACCGGTAAGCGTGCCATCATACCTGAAAGCCTTAAAGAAAAGTTAGCGCAGTTTTTTATCCCTCAATAATTGCGACAAGCCTTTACTGATACATATTGTATATAAGGTATTGAATTTTCCAGCCATCCTTTAATTTAACAAATTGAAAGCTGTCAATGCCTTTATGTGAGAATTGTCCATTGCGGTGAAAGGTATAGGGCGCCCAAGCCGATGCAAGTTCACGGTCTATATAAATAATTTCATCAAAAGAACGCTCATCAAGTGAGCCTTGCTGTTGCTTTCCAATACTAGCAACAAAATCAGCAACCTTACTGCTTCTTACGATTACCGAATCTTTTTGGTTTTGTACCACATGCATAATGGCGCCTGGCGCAAAACATGATTTAAGTAGCACGGTATCGGCTGCAAGCATCGCTTTAAAGGTTTGCTTGATTACATTTTTAACAGCTTCTTTTTCGGCGTCATTATTTGAAGTTGTAGCTGCTGATTGAGCGGACGCTTGCACTGCGATCAAGCACACAAACGATAGCACCAAAAATAGATGTTTCATAAAATGTACGATTATATTTATACGCGGTAAGTATCTTCTTTCCAATTAGTAATAGACTGTTTGATTTGTTTACCAGGTAAATTTTCTTCGGCAGCTTTTTGTGCAAGAGTGGCAAACTCATCGTCGGAGGCAAAACGAAGTGCTACTATTTGACCAATACGCAAACTAGCTGGGAGTAATTTTCCGGTTAGTACAAAATGTCTTAAGTTTTCTTCGGCTCTAATGGCTCTATCCTGTGCTTTTAGCGCAAACATGCGAACAAAAACAAAAAAACATAAAAATATAAAGCCCGCAACACTTAATAGCGATGCGCTATAAAATGCGGCTCCATCGGCATGCGCCAAATTAACAAAGCTGCCAATCCAAAAAGCTAAAATGGCAAAAAAGGTAAGCCCGTGCCAACCGGCTACCAACCTACTGTGGTTGCTGTAATTTTGTGTTTTCATAGGATGCAATATATTTATATTTGCCTGTTTGTGCTTACTATATTTACTTCGCACTAAATTTAAGGCCCAGCCATGGAAAAAGTGTTTGCATCCATCATCACTATTGGAGACGAATTATTAATAGGTCAAGTAATTGACACCAATAGTGCTTGGATTGCCCAGGAACTAAACAAAGCAGGCATTACCATTAAAAACAGAGTGGCGGTTGGTGATGTTTGGGAAGATATTTGGGCTGCACTAGATGCAGAAAGCAAGAAAGCTTCTATCGTGCTTTTAACGGGTGGTTTAGGTCCCACATCAGATGATATTACAAAACCTTTATTGTGTGAATATTTTGGCGGGAAAATGGTAGTAGATGCCGCAACACTCGCGCATGTTACAGACATTTTTGAGCGCATTTTAAAGCGCCCCATGATTGAGCGTAACGCTAAACAAGCAGAGGTTCCAGATTGTTGCACGGTTTTATTAAATGAGCGCGGAACCGCTCCTGGTATGCTTTTTGAAAAGGATGGTGTCATTTTTGTATCCATGCCTGGTGTACCCCACGAAATGAAATGGATCATGGAACATCATGTAATTCCAATGATTCCAAAGCGTTTTAAAACAGGCTTGATTAAACACAAAACAATATTAACGGCTGGCATTGGCGAATCATTTTTAGCAGAAATGATCAAAGAAAATGAAGCTGCCTTACCAAGTCATATTAAACTAGCGTACCTCCCTAATTATGGCATGGTTCGTTTGCGTTTAACAATATCAGGTGACCCTCAAAATGAAGCGGGATTAGACAAAGAATTAGATACCCATTTTGAAAGTTTAGCCTCAGCGGTTAAGGATTATTTGGTAGTTAAAGAAGATATCCCAATGGCTGAAGTGGTGGGTCAACTCCTATTAAACCAGCACAAAACCCTCGCAACCGCCGAAAGTTGCACGGGTGGGTATATCGCCCATTTATTAACGGCTAAAGCCGGGGCTTCGGCCTATTTTAAGGGATCTGTGGTGAGTTATGCCAATGAAATCAAAGGCGATTTACTAGATGTTTCTAAAGAAACCATGGAAACCGTGGGTGTGGTAAGTGAAGAATGTGTACGAAAAATGGCTATTTCGGCCCGAAAACTACTTAAAACAGACTATTCTGTGGCAGTTAGTGGTATTATGGGACCAGGAGGCGAAACCCCCGAAAAGCCCGTGGGCATGGTTTGGATGGCCGTAGCATCGGAAAATGAAGTAAGGGCACAGGTATTCCATTTTCGATTTGACCGCAAGCGTAATATTGAATTAACCGCCAATAGCGCCCTTAATATGCTCCGACTTCTAATTGTGGATAAGAGTTAATCCTATTTTAAGCGCATAACGTACTTTTGTACTGTCGAAAAACGGCTAGCAGTCTATGGCAATTGTTGATTTAGTGATGCCCAAATTGGGCGAAAGTATTATGGAGGCCACCATTTTAAAATGGAACAAGCAAATTGGAGACAA
>JBIKIS010000170.1:0-4089 GCA_044361485.1 Sediminibacterium sp. | reverse complement strand
TGAGGAGCGTAAACTGGTAATTTATGGTCAAGATTTAATTGCACATACGGCAAAATATTTAGGACCTAAGGGAAGTGTGGCACAAATTACCAATGGCATGAACTGTCAGAACTGTCATTTACAAGCGGGTGCTAAATCCTGGGGTAATAATTACGCGGCTGTTTTTTCTACGTATCCAAAATTTAGAGATAGAAGTGGTCAAACCGAAAGTATTTACAAGCGTGTAGCCGATTGTATGGAAAGAAGTTTAAACGGTACAGCGGTAGATAGTAATAGTAGAGAATTTAAAGCCATATACGCTTACATTAAATGGATAGGTCAAGATGTACAAAAAGGACAAAAGCCTCATGGTTCGGGCATCGAAAAGCTTGCCTATTTAGACCGTGCAGCAGATCCTGTAAAAGGCAAGCAGGTATATACCACGCAGTGTATGAGTTGTCATGGCGCTAATGGTGAAGGACAATTAACACCTGAAGAAACTGAATATGCGTATCCGCCATTATGGGGGGCAAATAGTTACAACGATGGCGCAGGGCTTTATAGAATTAGCAATTTTGCAGGTTATGTAAAAAACAACATGCCTTTTGCCATTGCATCACATAATAATCCAACATTAACCAACGAGGAGTGTTGGGATGTGGCTGCCTATGTAAACAGTCAGCCCCGCCCGCATAAAAATCAGGGTAATGACTGGCCTAAGTATGATAAAAAGCCCCTTGATTTTGCTTTTGGTCCTTACGCCGACGATTTTTCTGAAACACAGCATAAGTATGGGCCTTTTAAACCCATTCAAAAATTTTATAAAAAATAAAAAAAACAAACAAGCATGATGGAACAAATTCAACAACCCTGGCCCTGGTATGTAGCGGGTATTTTAATTGGACTTATAGTACCAGCACTTTTAATTTTAGGTAATAAAACCTTTGGTATTTCTTCTAACCTTAGACATGTGTGTGCGGCTTGTATTCCAGCGGGCATTCCATTTTTTAAATACGATTGGAAAAAGGAAGTATGGAATTTCTTTTTTGTAGGCGGTATTTTTGGTGGTGCATTTATTGCCAATGCTTTTTTAATGACAGGTGCGCCCATTGAGGTAAGTCCTGCGTTGCAAAGCGAGTTAGCCGGTTATGGATTAACGGATTATAGCTACATGTTACCAAAGGAACTTTTTAGTTTTGAATCATTACTTACTGTAAGAGGTTTTATTATTATGGTAGTGGGTGGATTTTTAGTAGGCTTTGGTACGCGCTATGCAGGCGGTTGCACATCGGGGCATGCCATTATGGGACTTAGCAATTTACAATGGCCATCATTAGTAGCTACCATTAGCTTTATGGTGGGTGGATTTTTTATGGCAAACATTATTTTACCTTGGATTTTATCCTTATAAATAGTTAACAATGAACAACGAAAAAGTACAAAATATAGATAGCAATACAGCTTGTGTTAATGAATCGGCACAGCAGCACCCAGCATGGTATAATTTAAAATATACGCTGGTAGGAATTATTTTTGGAATTGTTTTTGTGAAGGCAGAAATTATTTCTTGGTTTAGAATCCAAGAGATGTTTAGACTACAAAGCTTTCATATGTTTGGTGTGATTGGAACAGCGGTAGTAGTGGGTGCGATCAGTGTTTTTTTAATTAAAAAACTAGATATCAAAACCATCCATGGCGAAAAAATAAAAATTGCCGATAAAGAATTTAACAAGGGTCAAATTTATGGTGGCTTGTTGTTTGGATTTGGTTGGGCATTAACAGGTGCATGCCCGGGTCCATTATTTGCACATATTGGCGCCGGATTTTACGCGGTACTCGTAGTGATACTAAGTGCTGTTGCAGGTACCTGGACCTACGGATATTTTAGAGATAAGCTACCACACTAAAAGTGGTAGCTTATCTTATTTTTTAATCCATTCGATGCTGTTGCGGTGCAGGATTATCCAACCATTTTTTTCCATCTTTTTCATGAGCCTACTAATCACTTCGCGTGAGCTGTTAAGGTCCGATGCAATTTCTTGGTGGGTTAGTTTTAAGCTAGGGCCAAATTTAGCCACTTGTTTTTTTAGATAAAACTCAAGGCGCTCATCCATGTTTTTAAACGCTACTTCGTTTACTGTTTTAAGCAGTTCTTCGTAGCGGGTGCGGTATGTTTTAATTACAAAGTAGTGCCAGCTTTTAAACTCGGAGAGCCATTTGTCCATAAACCTAATAGGTATGGATAGTAGGGTTACATCGGTGAGGGCTTTGGCAAGTACCTGGCTTTGTTCGGCCTGAAAACTACATACCATGGAAACGGCACATGCCTGACCTGGAGATATGTAGTACATGAAATATTCGTCACCTTCTTCGTCTTCTTGGTAGAGTTTAACGGTGCCTTCTACTACCATCATGGTAGAACGTATTTGTTGCCCCACTTTTAATAGAGAAGTGCCAGCAGGTATTTCTTTGATTTCTGCATGTTCCAGCATGGCTTCGTACAAACCATCTTCTAAGTTAGGAAAGAGGGTTTTTAATAGTTCCTTGGTAATCATAGTTGCAAGATACCTGTTTTTCTGTTTTTTAAGTACATTTGGCCCTCACTGTACACGCATGCATAAATTTTTAATCGTAGGTCTTGGAAACATTGGTGCCGAATACGCGCACACCCGCCACAACATTGGTTTTGATGTGGTGAGTGCTTTTGTGCTCAAGCATGGCGGCCTATTTAAAAACGACCGCTTAGCAGACGTGGCCACGGTTACCTGGAAGGGCAAGCAATTTGTGTGCATTAAACCTACTACGTACATGAACCTAAGTGGTAAGGCTTTTAAATACTGGATGGATAAAGAAAAATTGGAGCCCAGTCAAACCCTTACCATTGTAGATGATTTAGCACTCCCTTTAAATAAAATGCGTTTGCGCGGCAGCGGATCTGATGCGGGGCATAATGGACTAAAAGATATTCAGCTCATGCTTGGTACCGATGTGTATCCAAAGCTTAGGTTTGGCATTGGCAACAACTTTAATAAAGGTGGTCAGGTAGATTTTGTATTGGGTAAATGGTTACCCGGCGAGCAGCCTGTGATAGCGCAAAAAATAGACAAGAGCATTGAGATGATTGAATCTTTTGCTGCCATTGGACTGGACCGAACCATGACTATTTGTAACGCCCTTAATTTTGAAATTTAATTTGTTATGAAAATATTTTGTGTAGGACGTAATTACGCAGCCCATGCCAAAGAATTAGGTAACGCGGTACCCGAAGCGCCGGTTATTTTTATGAAACCAGACACGGCGGTATTACCAAAAGGAGTGGACTTTGTATACCCTAGTTTTACTTCTGATTTACATTACGAAATTGAACTGGTGTTACGCATTGGCAAAACAGCCAAAAACATTAGCGCCGCTAACGCCCTTAGCTGTGTAGACGCCATTACGGTAGGTATAGACTTTACTGCCCGCGATGTACAAGCCGACTTAAAAGCCAAGGGTTTACCCTGGGAAAAAGCCAAGGCCTGGGACCATTCGGCGATTGTAGGGGAGTGGAAGCCCTTTAATGCAGAAGCTGCCGGTGCTGATATTTTGTTTTCCTTGACCAAAAACGGCCAAACCGCACAATCGGGCACCACCCAAGACATGATTTATAGCTTTGAAACCCTCTTAGAACACATATCTGGCTACTTTACCCTATCTCCCGGAGATCTCATTTACACGGGCACTCCTGCCGGCGTAGGCCCATGTTTACCGGGCGACACCCTAACCGGTTTTTTAGGTGAAGAGAAATTGTTTGAATTAGCTATCAAGTAAAAACATTTAAGCCCTATATTTGCAGCCCTAAATGGACCTCTTGGCGAGGTAGCTCAGTTGGTTAGAGCACAGGATTCATAACCCTGAGGTCACGAGTTCAAATCTCGTTCTCGCTACATGAAAATCAAGGACTTACGTTAAATCGTGGGTCCTTTTCTGTTTCTGCGTGAGGTTTGCGTGAGGTTTTGCGTGAGGTTCTTGTTATTTTATAACTTTTCCTATGTTAAAGTTTTGTGCAGGTTTTGTTTTATCCACGTAAATAAGTGCATCAAAATATTCATAAAGATTAGTTGACCATAG
>JBIKIS010000049.1:0-13412 GCA_044361485.1 Sediminibacterium sp. | reverse complement strand
AATATCTTTTGCACCAATATTTTCTAAAGATTTTTTAATGCTCTCAGCTTGTGCACCCGTAATAACTGATAAATCTTTTAACTGCTCCATGGCAGTGCTGCTATTTTTACGCAAAAATTCTACTTGCTCATTTAAGCCAGCAATTTGTTGCTCTAATGCTGCTTTTTTTGCAGTTAAATCTGCGTTCGCAGTTTTTGATTTGTCTAACTGTGCTTGGATGGCTTTAATTTCATCCTGAAGGGCACGGTACTTTTCTTGCATATCTAAGTAAGAACCGCTTAATTGAACATACTTAGCTTCACTCTCTTTAAATTTCTTTGTGCTCACACAAGAAAACAGCAATGCCGAAAATCCGATTACTGTAAATAGTTGTTTTAGTTTCATAACAGTATAAATTATTGATAGTTAGTCGATGATTAAACGCATTTTTTGGAAAAAAATTGCGTTTTGATGGGGTTTATGCTACAAAAATAACCTTTTTCTCCTCCTTAAGCCACTCGTCGTAGTTATTTCCATAATACGATTCTATCGATTTTCGCTTAATTTTTAACGTTGGCGTTAGCAGGCCATTTGGAATACTCCACTCTTCTTTACAAATAACCATTTTAGAAAGGCGTTCGTGGTGGTCTAATCTACTATTAACTTGATCTAAATAATCACTCAAATCACTTTCAAGACCTTCAGATGCCTGATCGGTTGGGGCGAGTGTACAAAGAACAAACGCCGACGTCATTCCAGAGCCCACTACACAAGCCTGGCTAATAAGCGGGTGCTCGAGTAGTTTGGTTTCGATAGGGGCTGGCATAATATATTTACCCTTGCTGGTTTTAAACTGGTCTTTGATACGTCCGGTAATGGTTAAATAACCGTTTTCGTCGATAGAACCCTCATCGCCTGTTTTTAAGAAGCCGTCTTCGAAAGATTCGGCCGTTAACTGCGGCTCTTTATAATACCCTAGCATTGACGCGTCACTTTTTACCTGCACTTCATTTTCGGCACTAAGTCTTACTTCTACATTTTCATAGGTTTGACCAACGGTTCCAAATTTATGATGCCCCACACGGTTGGCGTGTGATAGTGCCGAGTTTTCGGTCATACCATAGGCCTCTAAAATGATGATGTCAAGTTTTGCAAACCACTCTTGAAGCGCAACACTGATGGGTGATGCGCCGGTAAAAATAAACCTAGCTTTAGAAAGTCCTAATTTCTTTTTAATTGCTTTTTTAATTAGAGAAGAAACGATAGGTATACTTAATAATGTACTTAATTTTTTTTGTGGCATTTTAGATAAAACACCTTCTTGCATTTTTTCCCAAATACGCGGAACCGCTAAAAATACAGTGGGTTGTGTATGTACCAAATTGGCATTAAACGTATCTAGATTTTCTACAAAATAAATGGTGCTTCCAGTAAAAATGGCGCCGCACTTTACGAGCATTTTTTCTGCTACATGACAAAGTGGTAAATAAGAGAAAAATGTTTCTTTTTTTATTTGAGGTATGTGATTTAAAAATCTATCCACCGCAAATCCAATAGCATGAAAATTATGCATCACACCTTTTGGTTGACCCGTGGTTCCAGATGTATATATAATGGTAGCTAGTGCCTTAGAATCCTTTACTGGATTGCCCTGTATGGGTTTTTGATTGGCAATTAAATCATCCCAGTTTTGTGTGTTTTTTTCGAGATAAAAAGGGAAACCAATCACTATTAAATGTTCGGGAACACCTTTTCGCATTTGATCGGCACCGTCTAGCTTTCCAAAAAAAACAGCCTTGGCTTCACTGTGTTCTAAAATTTGTTGAATAGAATCGGCAGTCATGTTTGGATACATCGGTACCGACACACAACCCGCAAATGAAATGGCTAAATCGGCCATGATCCAGTGCGCACAATTTTTACTAAGTATCGCTACCTTATCATCTTTTCCAAGACCCATGGCATTTAATGCAGCAGCCATTTTTCTTACCTGCTGTCCTGCCTGGGCCCAAGTAAAATTTTTATACGTTCCGTTTACTGGTTCAGATAAAAACAATTGATCCGGTTGTGATGCTTCAAAAGCACAAAACTTATCAATGAGTGTAGGATAATTAGCCATGGTTATTGTTATAAGTGTCTAATAAATGTGCCATTCCGTATGCAGGAATTTTTCCTTGGAGTGGCGCAAAAAATGTTATAATTTTTTTGAAATCTTCGGCCTCGTTATCGCTGGTATAAAACGGTTCGGCAAACGTAACTTCCTTTTTGCCAAAATCGAGTCCAACCATGACAATGGGCACACCAGCGTTTTTTGCAATATGATAAAAGCCGGTGCGCAGCCTTTCTGTTTTTTTGCGGGTGCCTTCTGGCGATAGTGCCAACACAAATTTTTCGTGGCTATTAAAAAGCCCCACTACCTGATCCACCATATTGTGTTTGTTAAACCGGTCTACTGGAAAACCGCCCGTATTTTTAAATATAAAAGCGAAGGGACCCTTAAATAAGGAGTCTTTACCTAGGTATTTGACATGCTCAAGATGCCTAACACTTCTAATGGCAAGACCCACTACAAAATCCCAAGCACTTGTATGTGGCGCTACAATTAATACACACTTATCTAAATGATAGGGAAAGTTTTTATGGATTTTCCAGCCGGTAATCCATACATATAGTGACCAAATAAAGCGCATAAGCAGCATCGTTGGATAACAAGATAAGAAATCTATACTTTCTACAAAGTCTTGATCAGGTTATTTCATTTCTGCGCTTATTTTTTGTAAACGAAACATTTCGTCTCTTAAGCGCGCGGCTTCTATAAAGTCCATGTCTTTTGCAGCGGCTTCCATTTCTTTTTTAGCTTGCTTGATGGCTTTTTCTATTTGAGGAATGGTTGTATATACCACTTGTTCTGCAAAGGTTTGACTTTCTGTTTTACTATTGTTTTGTTCTACGGCATTAGATGGATCGTAACCTTTAATATCAAGCACCGATGTTTGTGCAAATACCTGCTCTTTACTTTTTGAAACCGTTGTGGGCGTTATGTTGTGGGCCTCGTTGTATGCCACTTGCTTGGCCCTACGGCGCGATGTTTCGTCGATGGTGCGCTGCATGCTCATGGTCATTTTATCGGCATAAAAAATAACAAGTCCATTTACATTTCGCGCAGCACGTCCTGCGGTTTGTGTTAGTGATTTTTCGTTACGTAAAAAACCTTCTTTATCTGCATCTAAAATGGCAACCAAAGAAACTTCTGGTAAATCAAGTCCTTCTCTCAAAAGATTAACACCCACTAGCACATCAATGACACCAAGTCGCAAGTCTCTTAAAATTTCTACACGCTCCAGTGTATCCACATCGCTATGAATGTATTTGGCTTTAATATTTCGCTTGGCTAAATACTGATTCATTTCTTCAGCCATACGTTTGGTAAGCGTTGTAACAAGCACGCGGTCGCCGCTTGCAACCCGAAGGTCAATTTCATGGAGTAAATCATCGATTTGATGATGGCTTGGACGCACCTGAATGGGCGGATCTAATAAGCCGGTAGGCCTTACAACCTGCTCTACCACTACGCCTCCTGTTTTTTCAAGTTCATACTCGGCAGGGGTAGCGCTCACAAAAATGGTTTGACCAATCATATTGTCAAACTCATGAAAATTAAGGGGCCTGTTATCGATCGCACTTGGCAAACGAAATCCATAATCTACGAGCGTCATTTTTCTGGACCTATCACCACCGTACATGCCGGCAATTTGCGGAATGGTTTGATGACTCTCATCTATGATGCACAAAAAGTCTTTGGGGAAATAATCGAGCAAACAAAAGGGTCTAGTGCCTGGTTTTCTTCGATCAAAAAAACGAGAATAGTTTTCGATGCCAGAGCAATAACCAAGTTCACGAATCATTTCTAAATCATATTCTACTCTTTCTTTGATGCGGTTGGCTTCTTGTTTTTTTCCAACCCGCATAAAATATTCATACTGCGCACGCATTTCATCTTGTATTTCATGAATCACTTCTACAATCATGTCTTTGGGCGCTAAATATAAATTAGCTGGAAAAATTGCCGCATTGTCCATGGTACCAATGCGTTTGTTGGTTTCGGTTTCAATACTTTCGATGGATTCAATTTCATCACCAAAAAAAGTGATGCGGTATCCAAAATCTACGTAGGGTAAATTAATATCGACGGTGTCGCCCTTTACTCTAAAAGATCCACGTTTAAAATCATCTTGGGTGCGGGTATACAAAGAGTTTATAAGTGCGTGTAAAAATGCTTGCCTGGAAACCACCTGACCCGTATGTATACGCACAATACCGTTTTCATATTCGGTAGGATTACCCATACCATAAATACAACTAACGCTCGCAACAATAATGATATCTCTACGGCCACTTAATAATTGCGCGGTTGCTTGAAGCCTTAATTTATCGAGCTCTTCGTTGATGCTTAAATCTTTTTCGATGTATACACCTGTAACTGGCATATAGGCTTCGGGCTGGTAATAATCGTAATAGCTTACAAAATATCCAACGGCGTTGTCCGGAAAAAACTGTTTGAACTCGCCATATAGCTGTGCCACAAGGGTTTTGTTGTGCGTGAGCACCAGCGTTGGGCGTTGTGTATTTTGAATAACGTTGGCGATGGTAAATGTTTTACCGCTACCTGTTACACCTAGTAATGTTTGGTACTGCTCGTTTTCAAGCACACCTTTTGTGAGCTGATCAATGGCCGATGGCTGATCACCTGCTGGCCTGTAGGGTGCTTGAAGTGTAAAAGGCATTTACGTTATTTTCTAGTGATGTTATAGATAGCAACAGGTGGGGTGAGCATTTGTTCGTGATCGTTTAACATATATATTTTTCGAACCACAGACATGCCCTTTATTACTTTTCCAAAAGCAGCATACCCAAGTTTATCTTCTACATTTTCGCCGCCTTCGTCGAGACCGGGTTGGTTGCCAATGCAAATAAAAAATTCGGCGTTGGCGGTTCCAGGTACATTGCGGGCTAGTGATAAAACACCATCGGTGTGTTTAATTCCAGTTTTAGAAGTGGGTTCGTGCGGAATCCCCTTCATTTCGTAGAGCTTCATGTAATTGGTTTTCCAAAGTCCGCCCTGCAAAATTTCGGTTTTAGGGGCGTTAGAAGGTTGGTTGGTTACATTTAAGACACGGTAAAAAGAAGCGTCTTCATAAAAACCAGAATCAACGTAAGATAAAATGGCAGCGCAGGTTTGAGGGGCTTTACTAGGGTATAGTTCGGCCACTATAACGCCGTATTTGGTTTCAATTTCTATGCGCGGATTGGCATATTTTTTTTGTGTGCATGAAAATAGCAGCACCGCAATAAAGCATAGTAGTAATGCACCGCAGCGCCACCGGAAATTATATTTATTATTTATGCTACTAAATAAACCCATACCTGTTCATCGGCGATTACGCCGTTTTTATAAATTGCATTTTTTCTTGTTCCCTCTAACACAAAATTATTTTTTTCTAGCACACGTGCCGAGGCACCGTTGCCTCCAAATATTTTTGCTTCTATGCGCACGATCTCTTTATTTTTTTGGATAGCCTCAAGCATGAGTGCTACCGCAGCTGTGGCGATTCCTTTTCCCCAATAGTTTTCGCCAATAAAATATCCAAGCTCAACCGTTTTAGCATATACGTCTTTGTGCCAGGTACAACTAATATTTCCTGCAACGATGTTTCCTATTTCAATCGCAAAATTAGCGACCGGTTTTTCTTCGTTGGCGTGCTTAATCCAAGCGAGTGCATCCATAACGGTGTATGGGCTTGGAAATTCATTTCTAATGCTGTTCCAAACGTTTCTGTTGTTGGCTACTGCTGCAAGGGCTTGTGCGTCACTAATTTGCCAGTTCCTGATATTTATTTTTTGCATCCTACTTTACAATCTTCCTGTTTAAATATTCGCTGTAATCAGGAATGGTGGCATCATAATCACCGTGCATAAAAGGTGATGTGATCACAAAATCGGCAGTAGCTCTATCACAGGCCATTGGGATATTCCAAAGTACACAAAGCCTTAGTAGCGCTTTTACATCACTGTCGTGTGGTTGCGCTTCCATGGGATCCCAGAAAAAAAACATCATATCAATTTCACCAGATGCAATCATGGCGCCAATTTGCTGGTCGCCACCCATGGGGCCGCTCATTAATTTTTTTACCGGTCTATCAATTTTTTCTTCAATAATTTTTCCGGTGGTGCCGGTTGCAATGAGCTCGTGTTTAGACAACACCACTTTATTGTGTTCTACCCACGCCATTAAATCCGCTTTTTTATTATCATGCGCCACAAGTGCAATTCTTTTTCGCGGACCTAATTTTTTAATGTTTTTCATGTACGTTTTTATTAAAGCAGAAAGGTAGTTAATTTATTTTTTTGAACGGGTGTAAATGATAGCAAGCAAAGGGTGTGCAATAACAACAATCGCATTTATCAAAATGGGTAGGCCGGTGGCCTGCAAAAGCATAAATAGTAGAATCAAATAAAGTGGATAAGCAAATAGTAGTACCGCAAATAAAACCGAATCGTAAAATACGGTTCCCTTAGTTTTATGTGCCACAAATGTTTTTATGGATATATATAATGGCGCATGCCATAACCAAGCAATGCCAATGATTGGAAATAAATAAAGGGGGCGTTTGTATTTTTTAGAAGGGGGTTCTTTAAAAAGCGAAGTCATTTGTTCCATCACGTGGTTGTTAAAATTATTTCGCCGGCTTGCCTCGTTTTGTTGTTCTGGGTTTGATGTAAAAAACGTGGTGGCTGGAACTGCAGATCCTAACATCAAAAATATTTTTTTACCAAAATGCTTAAAGCCATTGTAGGTGATAACCGCTGGAAGCACTGATGGGCTTACACCCTGAGCCACCGCTTGTTGTAATATTCTAGCAGCTCCTTTTCTAAAGGGCTGTATTTCATTTTTATTTAAACAAGTCCCTTCGATAAAAATTAATAGAACACCTCCATTTTTTAATACTTCTACGCTGGCATCAAAGCTGTTTTGATTTTTGTGTAAGTGTTCTTTGCCCTCACGCTGTCTGTAAACCGGCAACATGTTAAGTGAGCGGAGTAAAAAATTATGCCAGGGCTTGGTAAAAACATCACCCCTTGCTAAAAACGAAACCGGGTATGTACAATTAGCCGCTATTACAAGTGCATCAAAAAAAGAATCGGGGTGGTTGGCTACAATTAATAAAGGACCCTTTTGCCTTAGCGCTTTTTTGTTGTGCACCCTTATAGATACACAAAATATTTTGAGCGCCATGCGTATCAAAAAAAGTAAAATCTGGTAGAGCAAGCCTGTTTTTATTGTAAAATAAACAAAATAGCCGCCCCTTTATATAGGACGGCTATTTTTATTATTACTAACCCATCAAATAACCCATATTTTATTGTGCTTACGCTTCTGCGGCAGCGGTTCTTGCTTCAATAACCTTTGCTCTAATTTTAGCTTCGATTTCATTGGCTAATTCTGGATTGTCATGTAAAAGCGTTTTTACAGACTCTCTACCTTGTCCAAGTTTATTGGTATCGTAGCTAAACCAGCTTCCACTTTTTTGAACAATACCAAGCTCTACACCCATATCAATGATTTCGCCTAGTTTGCTGATACCTTCTCCAAAAATGATATCAAATTCTGCGGCTCTAAATGGAGGTGCTACTTTATTTTTTACAACCTTAACCTTAACGTGGTTACCAATTGCTTCGTCACCATCTTTAATTTGCGTCATTCTTCTAATGTCTAATCTTACAGAAGCATAGAATTTTAATGCATTACCACCGGTTGTTGTTTCGGGGTTACCAAACATAACGCCAATTTTTTCACGTAATTGGTTGATGAAAATACAAACCGTTCCAGTTTTATTAATAGTAGCTGTAAGCTTACGAAGCGCTTGGCTCATAAGTCTTGCATGTAATCCCATTTTAGAATCACCCATTTCTCCTTCAAGTTCACTTTTTGGAACAAGTGCTGCTACCGAGTCAATAACAACTACGTCTAGTGCACCTGATAATATTAAACGGTCGGCAATTTCTAATGCTTGCTCACCATAATCTGGTTGAGAAACGAGTAAGCTATCTACGTCTACGCCTAATTTTTTAGCATACGCACTATCAAAAGCATGCTCGGCATCGATAATAGCACACATGCCACCTTTTTTTTGTGCTTCGGCAATAACGTGAATTGCTACCGTTGTTTTACCAGAAGATTCTGGACCATAAATTTCAATAATTCTACCTTTTGGTAAACCACCTATGCCTAATGCGCTATCAAGTCCTATAGAGCCGGTTGAAACCACTTCCATGGGTTCTTGGCTACGTTCGTTCATCATCATGACAGAACCCTTGCCATAGTCTTTGTCAATTTTGTCGATTGTTAATTTTAGCGCCTTTAATTTTTCAGTGTTACTCATATGGTTGTTTTTACTTGTTACGTGCTAATAGATAACAAAGATAATACCCCATTGTTAAATAAACTAATTTTTTTAGTATTTTTTAGCTAATTGGTTTAGCGGGGGTTATTTTGTATCGGTCCAATAAATGTAGAATAAGGTTTTTACAAACCAAGGCTGTATTTATGCGTAATTTGTTTTAGAAAACATAAAGTGTTGATTATCAATACGTATTGGTCATATCGTAATCTACGCAAATAATATAATGTGCCTTATTTTGGTTTTCCGCTTCTAGCTGATGTATGTTTTTTTGGCTAACAGTAGTAATGGTTTTTATTTTTAGTAAGGGGTTTGATTTTGCTAAATACCAACCAATACCCTCGTAGTTTTCGGAGTGATAAGAACCATTATAATGTATAAATAGGCTACCAGGAAGTTGTGTTGCCAGGATAAAATGCGCCATTGTTGCGTCTTTACTGGCCTGTGCTTTTGGTAGGTTTTCGCCACCATGACCACCCATCATTGCAATCATGTTTTTATAACCCGGTAATTCTGGATCATACGCCATAGGTAGTGGGGCGATCCAAGATTTTTCTAAATCTGTTAAACTATCAAGTGATGTAAATCCTTTTTTAGAAACCAGTGAAGCATATTTACGCGGAATATTGGTGGCCGTAAATGGAATGTTTTTTTCTTTAGCAAAATTTACAAGTGGTGCATAATCGGTAGGATAATTTTTCCATAAACGCGCAGAAGAATCAAACTGTTTCGCATTTATTTTTCCTTGTAAATAATTATTTAATTGTGTTTGATTGTCTCGCTCAAACATTTCGGCGCCAAGCGTTAATTTTCTTTTTTCAAATAAATCTTTGGTAACACTTAGTTGTAGCCAGTGTGCAATAGCGTTGTTATGGTATTCGCCAAAAAGCACAATGTCATTTTGTTCTAACACACGAATCATTTTTTTATAGCTTACTTTTTTTCCTTTGCTATCATATAAAACAAATGGTGTTTTTTTCTGCGCAAAAACGCCTACAACAAAAAATAAAGTAGCAACTAAAACAATTAATTTTTTCATTTTATTTTTTTATTTACCATCCAATGCCATAATCTTCACCATTGTTAGAGCTGCCACCCCAAAGGCTTCCATGCTTCCAATCAAAAAATATAGCATTGATAGGACCACTGCTTCTTGGATCAAAACTTAATTTATAACCCATGTTTTTTAATTCGGTTCTAACTTTTTCTGGGGTATTTGAGTTCAGTGTTAAATTACCTGGTTTAGGTTTTCTGTCAGAAGTTTTATTACCACCTAGTGATAGCCACAATTGATTGGAATTAATATTTGCAGCTTCTGCCGCTTGTTGCACCGTCATTCCAAATTCAACCATGTTTAAAAAAAACTGTAATAAATTTTGATCCTGCGTATCACCACCTTGCACCGCAAAAGATAAAAATGGTTTTCCATCTTTTAAAGCAAGGCTTGGTGTTAATGTAACGCGCGGTCTTTTTCCAGGCGCCACTACATTAAATGGATTTTGAATAGAATCTAATACAAAAGATTGCATGCGCTGACTCATACCAACGCCCGTATTTCCAGCAATACACGCAGGTATCCAACCACCACTTGGCGTAATTGAAACCACCCAACCGCTGGTATCTGCAGCTTCCACAGAAGTCGTACCTCTCCATAAACGGTCCATATACAATTCGTTATTAAGGTCTTCGTTTTTAGCTATTTCTGTACCGTCATGACTTGGTATTACCCCTGTTTTTCTAGTAGATGTATCGTTACTATAGAGCGCGGCTCTTTGTTGTAATAAATTTAAATAAGGGTTTTCCTTTCCTTCAAAAGGATAAGGATCTCCGGGGGCTGTATTTGGATTATTAAATCCAGTAGGTATTTCTGAAGCCCTTTTTTTAGCGTAATCCTTACTGAGTAAGCCTTTGATAGGTATATCTTTAGAAAATAACGGGTCTCCATAGTAAAAATCGCGGTCGGCAAAACTTAAATTTATGGCCTGATACACCGTATGTATATATTTTGGAGAATTATAACCCATTGATTTTAAGTCATAATTTTCTAAAATATTTAAAGCCTGTAACATACTAGGACCTTGCGTCCAAGATTGTAGTTTATAAACATCAATCCCTTTATAATTAATTTGTAAAGGTGTTTCGATAATAGGTTTCCAGTTGGCTAAATCTTGAAGTGTTATGAGTCCACCTTGCTCCTGTGAACCACGCACAAATTCCTGGGCAATATCACCTTTGTAAAAACGATCATACGCTGCATAAATCGCTTCCTTTCTAGATTTACCTTTTTTGAGTGCTTGCTTTTCTGCGTCTACTAATTTTTGTAAAGTAGCTAGTAAATCTTTTTGAATAAATATTTCACCAGCTTCTGGTGCTTCTCTTTTTTCACCTAAGTGTGGTAATAAAACTTTTTTACTATAAGGCCAATCTTTAATTCTTTGCTTACCACGTTCAATACTATTTGCTGTTTGTGCATCAATTGGATAACCTGCAGCAAGTTGCATCGCTGGTTTTAAAACTTCTTCCAAACGCATGGTTCCATACTCAGCAAGCATCATAAAAAGTCCACCAGGAGTACCGGGTGTTGTTGCTGCTAATGGACCATATTCGGGCGGATAATTCATCCCTTTATTTTTAAAAAATTCTGGTGTTGCACCCGTAGGAGCCACGCCCATGGCAGATATAGCAATAACTTGTTTTGTTTTTGGATTGTAAATTAATACTTGTGTTTCACCACCCCAACTTAACACATCCCACATGGTACAAGTGGCTGCTAACATAGCACAGGCAGCATCTACAGCGTTTCCGCCTTTGTTAAAAATAATAGAACCGGCCGTTGCTGCGAGTGGTTTACCAGTAATGGCCATCCAGTTTTTTCCGTGCAATGGAGGTTTTTGAGTAGGTTGCGCTTTTACTGTGTAGGACAGCATCAAAAAGGCAAATACAAATTTTAATATTTTCATAAGATTGAAATTACAAGAAGCAGTTGATTTTTTTGAATCTAATTTTTTTCAAAAAAATGTGTGTTAATAATTACGGTAATAATAGATTTAATACCTTTTTATTTAAATAAACTATTACTATTACGGGTGTTAATACCTTAATAACCCTCTTATGCACATACTTATATTTTTAGTGTTAACCGGTTATACACTTTAATCCACCTTCTTATAAACAATTTTTAATGATACATTATTCGTTTATCAACTATTTTGTAGTTTTTTAGTAAAGGTTATTAAATGATAAATATTTTAGTATCCACCTTTTGTAAACTGTTAATTAACTGGGTGTAAAATGGGTTCATTTTGGCTCCTTACCCCTAAATCATCATTTTACCCCTTAGTTATTCTTGTTCTATCCACATCAATATTTTTAAAAAGGGTGGTTTTCCACTTAAAATACTACTTATTAACCCCTATTTTGTGGATAGAAATAAGCCCGCAATACCTTATTTTTGCCCTCCGGTAATTTGCCGGTTATTTTATTTATTATAATTCGTTTTTATGTCTGTTATTCAAAGTATTCGTGATCGAGGCACTTGGATCATTTTTACCATCATCGCTGTGGCTTTAATTGCTTTTATATTACAAGATGGTGTTGGTAGAGGCGGAAGCGCTTTTTCAAACACATCTACCATTGGACAAGTTAATGGCCAAAAATTAGAAAGAGCCGCTTTTGAAGAAAAGCTAGCGATGCAAGAAAAAATGTATGCAAGCCAAGGAGCTCAAAGAGATCAACTCATTGGTTCATTATGGAATCAAGAAGTAGACCGTTTATTAATTGAAGCGGAATGTGCTAAACTTGGTTTACAAGTAACAGCTAAAGAATTAAGCGATATTTTATTTTCTGAAAACTCTCCGTTAAAACAAGAGTTTACAGATCCTGCTACTGGTTTATTTAAAGTAGAAGATGCTAAAAAAGCATTTGCTCAAATTAAAAAAAGCAAAAACGCGGATCAAATTAAAATGATCAACCAGGTTTATATTCAACCTATTTTAGAACAAGCACTACGTAACAAGTATAGTGTGTTACTTCAAAAATCTGCATACGTTCCAAAGTGGATGATAGAAAAGCAAGCTGCCGATAACAACCAAATAGCAAGCGCTTCCGTTGTGTTTGTTCCATATGCTACTATTGCTGATAGTACCATTAAGGTTACTGATAATGATATCGCTGCTTATGTTAAAGCACACGCTTCTGCATACAAAAAAGAAGAAGAAACAAGATCAATCGCATATGTTGCATTTAGCGCCGTTCCTAGTAGCGCAGATAGTGCAGCTGTTTTAAACGAAGTGCTTGCACAAAAACAAGATTTTGCTGCTGCATCTGATAATGCTGGATTTTTAAATAGAGTAGGTAGTGATTTACCTTACTACGATGGATATTTTAGCAAAAACAGAATGCAACAAGCTAATAAAGATACGCTCGTTAAAATCCCTACAGGTACTGTTTATGGTCCTTATGTAGATGGTAACGCTTATGTTTTAGCTAAAATGGTAGGTATTAAAAACTGGCCAGACTCTGCTAAAGTGCGTCACATTTTAATTGGAACCGTAGACCCACGTTCTGGTCAACAAATTAGAACCGATAGTGCTGCTAAAAAATTAGCAGACTCTATTAAGTATGCTGTTGCAGGTGGTGCAGACTTTAATGCGCTTGTTCAAAAGTATTCTGACGACGCAGGAAGTAAAGAAAAAGGTGGCGTTTACGATTATTTTGCACAAGGTCAAATGGTGGGCTCTTTTAATGACTTTTCTTTTGACAAACCTAAGGGAACAAAAGACGTTGTAAAATCAGAATTTGGTTACCATTATACAGAAGTATTAGACCAAAAGAATTTTGCACCTGCTTATAAAATTGCTTATTTATCTAAAGCGATTGTTGCTAGTAACGAAACAGTAACTGCTGCTTCTACAGCTGCTGCATCTTTTGTTGCGAACGCAAAGTCTAAAAAAGATTTCGAGCAAAATGCATTAA
>JBIKIS010000169.1:0-4098 GCA_044361485.1 Sediminibacterium sp. | reverse complement strand
GACGCCCTTTTCATTTTTTAGTTATATTTTTTGGAATGCCGAAATTGATATCCAAACACCTGCTGGCAAGCAAATTTTGCAACATGAGTTAACGCATGTTACACAGTATCATACTATTGATAAAATAGTGATACAGTTAAATTTGATTGCGGGTTGGTTCAATCCTTTCTTTTGGCTACTCAAAAAAGAGCTGGACATGATCCATGAATTTATTGCCGATAAAAAATCGGTAGAACATGGAGATGCCGCTAGCTTGGCTCAAATGTTGTTGACAACGGCTTATCCGGGACAACAATTTCCACTTACCAATCCATTCTTTTTTTCACCCATTAAACGAAGATTAAAAATGCTTACGACCAACCAAAATCCAACATTTAATTATGTTAGAAGGCTTATTGCACTTCCACTTTTAGCGGTGGTTGTTTTATTGTTTGCTTTTAGAGCAAAAGGAAATACCAATGCTGTTGCACCACTTTCAAAAACCTATACTGTTGTGTTAAATGCAGGACACGGAGGAGACGATAAGGGTGCTATTGCTGCAGATGGAACTACAGAGGCTCAATTAACACTTGCTATTGTAAATCAAATGCAGGCCCTTAATAAAAATGATAAAATTAAACTGGTATTAACGCGTGATGCAGATGTTACACAATCTGTAGTAGCTGTATCTGAATTCGCAAATGCACAATCTCCAGATTTATTTGTTTCTATTCACTTAAACAATGCCGAAGGAAGTTCTGCTAACAAAACTAAGTACGAAGGTGCTGAAATTTATATGGCAGCAAAAGATAAGGCAGTTGATTATGATGCTAATTATAAATTGGCTAATAATTTAGCAGCTACCTTGCAAGAAGCAGGTACGCCATTTAATGGGGTGAAAACTAGAAATAAAGGCATTTGGGTGTTACAAGCAGTTCAATGTCCGTCTGCACTTATTGAGGCGGGTTACCTTAGTAATAATAAAGAACTTGCTAAAATCAAAGATGCTGATTACCAAAAAAAGTTAGCAGCTAGTATTTTAAGAGGGATTGAAAATTATTTAATTGATCAAGAGCGTGGAACTAGCAAGATGGTTATGGACACCACTAAAAAAGTGATGATTGTTCAAGGCTATAAAATTTCACCAGAAGACACTTTAATTGCATCAAAAGGAAATAATAAATCTTCTGTTGTTATTAAAATGGATGCTGCCGGTGGCGCGGGTAATGCGCAAAAGCCGCTCTTTATTTTAGATGGAGAAGTTATTTCTGAATCTGTAATGAAAGTGATTGATCCAACTAAAATAGAATCCATTAATATTTTAAAAGATGCCTCTGCTGTTGCAGTTTTTGGAGAAAAAGGTAAAGGGGGTGTGGTGCAAATCACAACCAAAGAAGGTAAAACGAACGATGCTTCAGCAACAGGTAGAATTGTTGTTAGAGTTATGCCATTGGATAATTCAAGAACATTAGATGAGCGTGTACTTATTATTTCAGATACGGTTCAATTAAATGGGAAAACTGTTCTATTCAAATCTAATAATTTAAAGGATGTCCAATTCATGGAAAAGAACCTTGAAGAAGCGGGTAAAAAATCTGGTATTACATTTTCTGGAAGTCCATCTGGTTCAACACCTGCTTTGATTTTAATTGATGGTGAGAAAAAAACAAAGAAGGAGCTAGATGCACTTTCTCCAGATCAAATTAAATCGGTTCAAGTGTTAAAAGGGGATGCCTTGATTAAGGAATACGGTCCTGAAGCAAAAGATGGTGTTATCAAAATTACCACCAAGAAAAAAGTAGATCTATAAAAACCACTTAACGGCTAAGGACGCTAATGCATACAAACATGTTGCAATAAATACGCCCTTAGCCGTTTTGTCTTTTTGCGCATTAATATATAGCGTAAATACAACCGCGTTACAAATGAGGCAAAGGCTTACTATTGCTGTTAGTAATGACTTTTGTAAAATAAGCACTTCAAAAAATTCGGCAATCGTAAAACGGCTAAATTTGTAAAAGTAATAGCCAAAAAGTCCTACAATTGGTGTGATACAGCCAAGGAGTATGCCAAATTTTAGTTCGTCTCTTTTAAATATCATAATTTCCATTTTGTTTCTAGGGTCTTTTTAAGGCCATAGTGTGTAAGGTCAAATTGCACGGGTACTACACTTACATAATTATGTTTGAGTGCCCATGAATCGGTGTCTTTGCCGGATTCTAAATTTTTAAATTCACCAGTAAGCCAGTAATATTTTTTTCCGTGTGGATCTTTTCTTTGATCAAATTTTTCTTCGTATTTGGCGTAGGCTTGCCGGCAAATTTTTATCCCTTTAATTAATTTTTCATCTACCGCTGGGATATTTACATTGAGGCATAAATGTTTATCAAGTGGTTTTCCAGCAAGCATTTTTTCTACTATAATGCGTACGTATTTTTGTGCACCAGAAAAATCGGCATCGATACTATAATCAAGTAATGAAAATCCTATACTAGGAATATTTTCGATAGATGCCTCAAGTGCCGCCGACATGGTACCAGAATAAATAACATTTATAGAGTGGTTGGCGCCATGATTAATGCCACTCAGGCAAATGGTTGGCTTTTTATGCAAAACAACATCTACCGCTAATTTCACACAGTCTACTGGCGTGCCACTGCAGCTATAGGTTTCTACGCCATCAAACATATGGAGCTTTTGGAGCCTTAAAGGGTGGCCAATGGTAATGGCGTGTCCCATGCCGCTTTGTGGCTTATCGGGGGCTACTACTACAATGCGTCCTAGGCCCTTTACGGCTTCAACCAGGGCTTTAATGCCCGGGGCTGACACACTATCGTCGTTTGTTATTAATATGGTAGGGACTTCCTTAGTTTTTGCTGATTTTGCCATGGGTGCAAGATACAAATAGAAAAATAGTAAAAATAAATTTGGTAATACTAAAAATATTAGTATTTTGCAGCTAAATCAATTAGTTATGTCAAACGCCGGAAAAAATTTACGTCACTTGCGCAAGCAGCGTGGTTGGACCCAGGAAGAATTTGCAAATAAGCTAAACATTAAAAGAAGCCTTGTTGGCGCTTACGAAGAAGAGCGTGCCGAGCCTCGTTTAGAGGTGATGGAAGCTATTTGCTCCCTTTTCAAGCTCAGTTTAGAGGACTTCTTATTTCAAGACCTTACGGGTAGCACGCCAAAAGGGGTCTCTTACCTCGAAAGTCGTAGGCAATTAAAAATGATTGCCGAGTCTGCTCAAATTAGTTTTGTACCGGTAAAAGCTGCTGCTGGATACCTAGCAGGCTACGCCGACCCCGAGTTTGTAGACGAGCTCAATACCTTTACCCTTCCTATGTTAGCCCCGGGTCAATACCGTGCCTTTGAAATAGTGGGTGATAGTATGTTGCCAACTCCAAGTGGTAGTGTTATTGTGGGAGAAAAAGTAGAAAACTTTGATGAGGTTAAAAATAGCAATACCTACGTGGTACTTTCAAAAAGTGAAGGGGTTGTTTATAAGCGTATTGTGCGCGACAACGAAAAAAAGAACAACCTAACGCTTATTAGTGATAACCCACAGTATGAACCATACCACGTAAATGCCGAGGATGTATTAGAAGTATGGAAGGCTGTATATATTTTGCAAAAAGCCAGTGCAGTGCCTAGGTGGGATGTAAATCAGTTAGCCGGTATGGTTAATAATTTACAAGAGCAGGTGAGTACGCTAAAAAGTAAACTCAATTAAACTAGGTCCTTTAGTTTCTTTATTTTAACCATTGGTACTTTTTTTAGTGGGGCAAAGGTAGATTCGTCTATTTTTGCCCCATTTTATATATATGCGCAAAACAATTATAGTTCTTCTTTTGGTTTTATTGGCAAATCTAGGTTTTGCACAACCTAAAAAAATTGCTGCCCTCAAAATAAATACATCCATTAAAATTGATGGTGCACTTGATGAGCTTATATGGGCACAGTCAGATACCGGTGTTAATTTTATTCAGTTAAGTCCTCAGTTGGGTGCTCCTGCAACCAATAAGAGTAAGGTTTCAATTTTATATGATGATCAGGCAATTTATGTTGGCGCTTTTTTATATAACAAACCAGATAAAATAAGAAAGCAATTAACAGCAA
>JBIKIS010000168.1:0-4102 GCA_044361485.1 Sediminibacterium sp. | reverse complement strand
GAGCAAACACAATTACCTGCAAAAAAAGTGAGTGCTATTTCCAGCGATATACTTTTAGCGTTAAGCAAAGAAGGTGTTGCGATAGTACCAATTGTTAACGGTTCTAATTATGTTCGCGCTAATTTAATTGGGGTTGAAACATTGAGTGCCCAAACCTTTCAACTTCTATCAAAAATTTCAGATCAATTACTACAATTAAACGCATCGTTTACAGCCATTAAAGACGAGCATTTGAGTGCGCTATCTAATTGCAAACAACTCAAACAATTAGAACTAAATGGCACTACCATATCCAATAAAGGACTTGCTTCTCTTGATGCATTTGAAAATTTGGAAATTTTGAGTATCACACAAACCAAAGCTACCGCAGAAGGCATTAGCAACTTAACCAAACTTAAAAACCTAAAAAAAGTATACCTCTATAAAACCAGCTTTACAAACGCGGCCATTGCACAATTAAAACAAAAAATGCCAGGGTTACGTATAGATACGGGAGGTTACAAAGTGCCAATATTAGTAACAGATACCACCGAGGCTAAAGCGCCAGAAATCAAAACCAACTAGACAAAAATAAAGTTCGGTAAAACGTTAACTTCTAGCATTATTAAGCCGGCCACTACGTTCATTAGCCTGTAATCATTCTTACATATAAGTCTTCAACTTTTTTGCGGGCCCAAGGGGTTTTGCGTAAAAATTTTAGGCTCGATTGAATGCTCGGGTTGGAATTAAAACAATTGATTGGGATATGCTGCCCCAAATCTTCCCATCCAAAATAAGCAACTAGTTCGGTTACTATTTTTTCGAGGGTTTTACCATGTAAGGGGTCATTTGACACTTGTTGCATATGCAATATTAAGTAATTTGCCGCCATGACAGCGCACCAATACTTTGTAGTACATAAACCAGTAAATATGGTTTCTCAATTTATCAGCTCGCATGATGTTAATTTATTGAGCGGTTTAGATTTTGATTTTCCGGAGGGCACCCACGCCATTGGCAGATTAGACAATAATTCTGAAGGTCTCCTTTTATTAACGACCAACAAAAAAATTACCAAGCTTTTATTTCAAGGACCTAAACCGCATACCAGAACCTACCTCGTTCAAGTTAAAAATAAAATAACAACTGATACGGCAGCAGCAATCGCTAGTGGCATACCCATTAGTGCACCTAACGGAAGTCAATACCTTACAAGCCCATGCACAGTTTCCATTGTAGAGGATCCTGCACCCTACCAACATTTGTTTGATGCATCCTTACTAACGGCAGCGGTACCGGTACATCAAAATGTTGTAACCAGTTGGATACTTATCACATTAACCGAAGGTAAATTTCATCAAGTGCGTAAGATGGTTGCAGCCGTGCATCATAAGTGCATTAGACTTATTAGGGTGTCCATCGAAGCTATTTATTTAGGTGATTTACCAGCAGGTCAGGTAAGGGAATTAGAAGAAGCAGATTTTTTTAAACTGCTAGATCTTTAACTATCTTTTTTATAAAAAAGGTGCATCAGTATAATATGCGGAAGACTTACACATGCTAAAAAAACAAAAAACACCGCAGCATACGACTGTATTAGTTGTGCGTTTGTTTGTTGCAAATAAAAGAAAAGAGAAAAAATAAGTAGGGCGCCTACATTAAATGGTAGCGACTCTAGATACAGTTTTTTTGGAGCAACTTGTAATTTACCGGCTATATGCCCCCAAGCATTAACGCTATGCGAACCAACAAAATAGAGTCCAAAAGCAAGCATGAGTGGCATTTGAGTACCCAGCAAAAGTATACCTGCTAAAAACAAGCATGTCTTTTTTGAAATCCACCACAGCGGCATTAGTAAAACAAATGAAACGGCAATGACTAGATTTTTATATTGTAACAGGTTAAGAGAAGCTACAAAATCTGAAACGCCCTGCATATTATTAAGCACCAAAATAGATTCATTGAGGTGCAAAAAAATGATGAGTAGTAAAACAGAAAAACCTAGAACAAAAGCATAGGCTTTTTGAGCAAATGAATGCATCGAAACCTTCATTTCTACCATTTCAGATTCTCCAAAATGAAAAGCAGAGTAGGCAATAAATAAGAGCAAAGAAAATACGGGGAACCACTGCCAAACCATAAAATAGGCAGCAATAATGAGTAGGTACTGTACTACAAATTTTAAAAGATTAAACTTTTTAGAAGTTAACAATAAATGATCTACTGCTCCATGCGGAATACCCACAACGAGAAGACCAGCAATTAAACAAGTATAACCAAACCAAGCAGCCACATTTGGACTCACCAGATTAATCAAAAAATATACCAGCATACAACCAACTGTAAATAAGTAACCCTTTTTGATATAACTAGTAAGGTAAATAACGCAGGCTTTTAAAAAAGGCATAATGGGTAGTGAAGCAAATATTTTAACTTCTTCTGATACCCCAGACTTTTCATCCAAAAAAGTAAAAATGCGTTGAATGGTATTGTTTTGAAATAGCGCCGTAAATATTTTTTTACCGAGGTTTGGCCACCTAATTAATATGATTAAAAGCAGGTGGTCATAAAATAAAAAACGCGCTTTTGTTATTGGAGCCTGCGCTGGATTTTCAAATGCCGCTGCAAATGCATGCATTTTTTTAAAGCCATAACCTGTGGTAGGCTTAATTAAATTAGCCCTTGCACCCATATTAATAATGCGCTTATCTATTGAGGCTTGCTGTTTTAACACTGTCATAGGAATGCACCCTTCTTCTTCGGCTACAATTTCGTAAGCCCCAAATTGAGCCTTAATTTTTTCATCCAATATTTTTTTGGCATAATCAATGTCAATGGTATCAACACCAAACCTTGTTAACTCTACCAAACACTCATTAGGTGCATAAGGTAGGTTGTATACAAACTGCGTATACTCAGACTGATCCACATCAAAGTTCATCATTTGAAATGTATCAACATTTAGTTTCGAATCTTGTAAACGAATATGGTAGCCAAAAAAAGATTGTAGTAAATAAGACTGATTGCGCAGTTCTTGTGTAAACACTGGCGGCCTGCTATCAAAAACAATGGCACCAGTAATAACCTGCTCTTCAAAAACAATTTCTATGCAATCAGATAAAGGATGTAAAGAAGTAACCTGCCCATTAAACTTATCGACAGGATGGGTTGCAATTGCTTCGTGTAATAAATTGTAAAAATCAATACTTTTTATACAGTAATAAGGCTGATCCTGAATAGACTGTACCTTATTATTATTGGTTTGAACAAATTGGTATTGATGACTAATAATTGAAGAGAGGTCTTGAACGATTGTGTCATTTGGGGAAGACCAGAAACAATAGGTTTTATCGTTGGTGTTTTTATGCTGTGATTCAATAACAGCAATTCGCTTTGTTTGATGATAGCCCCTTTTAATGAACTCCAATAGCATAAGCCCATTAGAGGCCCCCATACCTATAAAAACATAATCATAAGGCATGGCTTTGTTGACATTAAGATTTTGGTCTGATAACATGCAAGCAAAGAAATCTGAAGCGGCTAAAAAATAAAAGGCGAGGTGTGCAATAAATACATACCTCGCCTTTTTATAAAACTATTGAAATCAATTAGTCTTGAGTTCTGCTTAATGAATAGATCACTAAACCAAATCCAATTTTGTTGATTGCATCTGCTACGTTGTAAACGATATCCATGTAGTGAGAAGCTAAAGCTGGATCAGCTACTAATTGGATACCAAATAATCCACCTGGAGTTCCTAAGATGTAACCTAGCGGATAGATAGCCCAACCTACAAGTACAAACCAAGCAAGTGTTTTTGTTGCTTTTGCAACTTGTGCACCAGCTGTTTGAGCAAGTTGAGAAACTTCGCCAAACCATACTAAGTAAACAATGTAGAAATAAGCAGCACCAGAGATTACTCCCCAAATTACGCTGCTACCTCTGTAGATAGTTTCACCAAAGTAACCAGTTACAAGCATTACTAAAGAAGCAAAGATCAACTTCCATAATAAACCTTGTTTAGCACCCGCTTTTTTAGTGATCAAGTAAAACTCAACGCACATAAGAGGTACAGTTAAGATCCAGTCTACGTATCTGAAGAAGGTAGGTGAATCTCCAGTTG
>JBIKIS010000048.1:0-13489 GCA_044361485.1 Sediminibacterium sp. | reverse complement strand
ATGCGGTTAAAACAGCTCTAGAAGACGCCGATTTGGCCCTTTTAATAGTAGACGCCAACGATAATTTTGAAGAAACCAGCGCCATTTTTGAGGCCCTTAAGCTAAAAGTGCCTGCCATTGTGGTGCTAAACAAGATAGACGCTGCTGCCAATGGCAAAATAGCAGAGGCAACCGAGTTTTTTGCCACCAAGACTTATTGTAAGAAACTCGTAAAGATATCGGCCCTTCAAAAAGTGCATTTACAAAAGCTGCTCGCCGAAGTGTTGGCGTTTTTGCCCGAAGGTGTGCCTTTTTATAGTGAGGATGATTTGAGTGATATGCCCACAAAGTTTTTTGTGGCCGAGCTAATCAGGGAAAAAATCTACCATTTATTTGGTGACGAAATCCCATACCATAGCGCCGTGCTTATCAACGAGTTTAAAGAGAAAGAGAATATCATTAAAATTCAGGCCGACATTATCGTGCACCGCGAAACCCAAAAGGCAATTATTATTGGGGAGCGGGGGTCTATGATCCGTGAAATTGGTATTCAGGCGAGACAAGATATTGAAGCGTTTGTAGGACAAAAAGTGTTTTTAGAACTCTTTGTAAAAGTGCGTCCTAAGTGGAGAGATAACGATCAACAATTAAAAGAATATGGGTATCAATAGTTTGATTATCAATTAATTAGATACCATCATTTGAATATTTATTTTAACAATTTTACAATTATATTATGAGCTATACAGTCGCAATTGTTGGAAGGCCAAACGTAGGTAAGAGTACGTTTTTTAACCGCCTCTTAGAGCAGCGTAAAGCCATTGTTGATGATATTAGTGGGGTTACCAGAGACCGTCAGTACGGGGTAACGGAGTGGAATGGCAAGAGTTTTAACCTAGTTGATACGGGTGGTTTTGTTCCTGATTCGTCAGATATGTTTGAAACCGAAATTCGCAAGCAGGTTAAGATTGCCATGGAGGAGGCCAATGCTATTATATTTATGGTGGATGTTGCTACGGGTATTACCGATTTGGACGACGCAATGGCAGATATGTTAAGGCGCACCACCAAGCCGGTTTATGTGGTGGTAAACAAAGTAGATAATGGAACCAGGGAGCTAGAGGCAACCGAATTTTACGGTATGGGTTTTGAACATAACTTCTTCGTTTCCAGTATCTCTGGTAGTGGTACCGGAGATTTAATGGACGCTATTTGTGCCGAAATAAAGCCGGATGATGCGGAGGTTGAAATATCAGGATCTGATATCCCTAAGTTTGCCATTATTGGTCAACCCAACGTAGGAAAGTCGTCACTACTTAATGCACTTGTAGGTGAGGAGCGAACCATTGTATCGGATATTGCCGGAACAACCCGCGATACCATCCATACCCATTACAACTTATTTCAGAAGGAATTTATATTAATTGACACGGCAGGGATTCGTAAAAAGTCTAAAGAAAAGGATGACCTCGAGTTTTACTCCATTATTAGAGCCGTTAAGGCCATGGATGAGGCCGATGTTTGCTTTATTGTAATTGACGCCGACAAAGGTGTTACTGGACAAGATATTACCATTTTTAGCTTGGCCGCCCGCAAAGGAAAGGGTGTTGTGGTGCTTGTAAATAAGTGGGATCTCGTTGAAAAAGAGACGAATACGGCACGTGACTACGAGAAAAACTTGAAGCAAAAATTAGCGCCATTTACCGATGTGCCAATCCTGTTTATTTCGGCAAAAGAGAAAACCAGGATCTTTAAAGCCATCGAAAGTGGGTTGGAGGTTTTTGAAAGCAAGCGCCGCAGAATCCCAACTTCTCAATTAAATGAAGTGATGTTAAAGGCGGTGGCTGCTTATCATGCTCCGGTTGTGAGAGGAAATACTGTAAAAATTAAATATGTAACGCAACTGCCTACGCCGGTGCCTTCATTTGCCTTTTTTACCAATTACCCAGAAGATATCAAGTCGCCGTACCGTAATTATCTCGAAAACCAGCTTCGAGACAGTTTTAATTTTAAAGGGGTGCCCATTCGTATATACTTTAGGAAAAAATAAAATATAGGGCGAAAAATTTGTTAAATTAAAGATGACCCCTATCTTTGCGCACAATTATTAACTCAAAAAACAAATACAATGAAAAAAGTATTCGCAATCTTAGCTGTAGTAGCTTTCGTAGCATGTAACTCAGGTGAAAACAAAGAAGCTGCTGCTGACACAACTGCTGTAGTTGACACAACTGCTGTAGCTGTTGATACAACTGCAACTGTTGATACAACTGCAACTGCAGATACAACAACTGCTGCTCACTAGTCGTATTTGTTTTAAAACATATACTTCTTGCAAGAAGGTCCTCACGACAAAGTCGTGAGGATTTTTTTTTGTGCCAGTTTGTACCGGTTTTCTAAGATTGTACCAGCTTGGCATTAATATTGTTTAGTTCTATGTGCAATAGATTAGAGACGGGCCTCCGGCCCGTTGTGACAATTTGACCCAGATATATGATAAAAGAGAACATGTTTTTTAGATCAGAAGAGGATACCGACTTTATGCCCATCATCCCCATGAACGAGCAGGAGTCTGAACAGGATAAAAATATGGTGATACCAGGGGAGCTTGCCATTTTGCCTCTGCGCAATACGGTATTGTTTCCGGGGGTGGTACTTCCTATTACCGTGGGGAGGGATAAAAGCATTAAGGCAGTGAACGATGCCTATAAGGCAGACAAGCTTATTGGGGTGGTTTCTCAAAAAGACGCCAATATAGAGGAGCCAATTGCCACCGATTTGTGCAGCGTGGGTACGGTGGCTAAAATTATCAAGCTTATTAAGATGCCCGATGGTGGAACTACTATTATTATACAGGGTAAAAAAAGGTTTGAGCTGGTTTCTATGCTCACCGACGATCCTTATTTTAAAGCGAGTATCAAATTATTTGAAGAGGATGCAAGCCCAGAGGGGGATGATTTTGCAGCCATTGTGAGTAGTATTAAAGACCTGGCTACGCAAATTATTCAGCTATCACCCAATCTTCCAACCGAGGCTGGCATCATATTAAAGAGCATCGAAAACCCTTCTTTTCTTATAAATTTTGTAAGTAGCAACTTAAATAGTGATATTTCTGAAAAGCAAAAATTATTGGAAATCAATGATATAAATGAAAGAGCTGAAAGTTTAATTTTAATCTTACAAAAAGAGTTGCAGTTTGCGGAGCTTAAAAATAAAGTGACCAATAAAACCAGAACAGAGCTGGATAAACAACAGCGAGACTACTTTTTACAGCAACAATTAAAGAGTATCAAAGACGAGCTAGGGGGTGATTCCAATGAGCGTGAAATCGCTGAAATGAAAAAGAAGGCCGAAGGCAAGAAATGGCCGGAAGCAGCAAAAGCAGCCTTTGATACCGGAGTGGCAAAACTGGAGCGTATGCACCCAACTACCCCCGATTATTCGGTGGTGTACAATCACCTCGATTTAATGCTGGACCTTCCATGGGACAGCTATACTTCTGATAATTACGACCTTAAAAATGCCAAAAAGGTACTAGACCTCGACCATTATGGCATGTCTAAAATAAAGAGCCGTATCCTCGAATATTTGGCGGTTTTAAAGTTAAAGGGAGATATGAAAAGCCCCATTTTATGCTTTTTAGGCCCTCCGGGTATTGGTAAAACCTCTCTTGGTAAGTCAATTGCACATGCAATAGGGCGTAAATATGTGCGTTTGAGCCTGGGTGGTTTACACGACGAAAGTGAAATTAGAGGTCACCGCAAAACCTATATTGGTGCAATGCCGGGCCGTATTCTTCAAAATATTAGAAAATGTAAGTCTTCGAATCCGGTGATGATTCTGGATGAGATTGATAAAATAGGGGCCGACCACCGTGGCGATCCTTCTTCGGCATTACTAGAAGTGTTGGATCCGGAGCAAAACAGTAATTTTTACGACAATTACCTAGAACTCGAATACGACCTTTCAAAAGTCTTGTTTATTGCGACGGCTAACAATATTCAAAATATTCAGCCAGCATTAAGGGACCGTCTAGAAATTATTGACCTCAGTGGCTACGCTGTAGAAGAGAAAGTAGAAATTGCTAAAAAGCACCTCGTGCCTAAGCAAAAAGAAGCGCATGGTCTCGAAAAAGTGAATTTTAAAATTGCCGACAAGGTCCTTGAAAAAATCATTGAAAACTATACCAGAGAAAGTGGTGTGCGTGAACTAGATCGTCAGCTGGCATCGGTGATGCGTTTTCAGGCCAAAGAATATGCTACTAAAAACAAGGTAAAAACAACTTTAACGGCGCCAGACATCGAAAAAATACTGGGACAAGCGCGTTATAGCAACGAAATTTATAAGCTGGCCAATATGCCAGGTGTAGCCGTGGGTCTTGCCTGGACTTATGTAGGTGGCGATATTTTATTTATAGAAACCATTTTAAGTGAAGGAAAGGGTGAAATTAAACTTACCGGTAATTTGGGCAACGTGATGAAGGAGAGTGCTACCACTGCACTTAGTTATTTGCAAGCCAACGCTAAAAAATACGGTATTGATCCAGCAGATTTTGCCAAAAAAAATATTCACGTACACGTGCCAGAAGGTGCTACACCAAAGGATGGTCCTAGCGCAGGTATTACCATGCTTACTTCTTTAACCTCTGCATTTACCGGCAGAAAAGTAAAGCCTTATTTAGCCATGACTGGTGAAATTACGCTGCGAGGCCAAGTACTTCCGGTGGGTGGTATTAAAGAAAAAGTATTAGCTGCCAAAAGATCTGGCTTAAAAGAAATTATCATGTGTGCCCAAAACGAAAAAGATGTGAACGAAATTGACGCCGCATTTATTAAAGGGGTAACTTTTCATTATGTAAAAACAATGCAACAGGTTGTAGACCTTGCGCTTGTTTAAAACAATCGAAAAAATCAAGTTATGCGCGCCCCTTTACTCTTTGTTTTTTTATGGGCTGGGATAGGAGTGGCTGCTGCGCAAACGCAGGGAGGCAATCCTGTTTTTAGTTTTATAAAAAATCCGGCCACTGCAGAAGTTGCTGCACTAGGGGGCACTAATGTTTCACTGATTGGCAATAATGTTGCAGCGGGTTTTTCAAATCCATCATTACTCAGGCCTGGGCATCATGGTCAAGTGGCAACTTCATTTTCAAGTTTACTTGCAGGTATTAACCAGTATACTGCTATGGCTGGTTACCAATTAGGTGGGCAAACACTTGGACTTGGCGTTCAGTATATTAATTATGGAAGCATCGATCAAACAGATGCTGCAGGTAATTTACTCGGCATGTACCGCCCTTCAGATTTGGCGGTTCAAATAGGAACGAGTAAGCAGTACAAAGAGAAATGGTGGCTGGGTGCGGCAGCAAAATTTATTCATTCTAATTATGGACAGTACCGCTCCTCTGCACTTGCTGTAGACGCTTCCCTTACTTATTTTGATGAATCGTCAGGATTGCAAGCAGGTGTTGTGATTGCAAATATGGGAACGCAACTAAATGCCTATGCAGGTGCTGTTAAAGAAGAACTTCCTTTTGAAATAAATGCAGGTATTTCTAAAAAATTAGCAGAGGCACCACTTCAATTTTCACTCACACTACAACAACTTCAACGCTTTAATTTACTCGGATCAGATACTAGTTTTATTATTTCTGAGTTTGGAAAAAAATATTCAACATTTGATAAGATGATGTCGCATGTGGTTTTGGGTGCGCAGCTAACACTAAGCGATAATATTAATTGCAACCTCGGTTACAATCTGCTCCGCAGACAGTCTTTAAATGGATACAATATCACCAATGGATTAAATGGTGTAACATTTGGCGTAGGGGTGATGATGCAAAAATTACATATCAATTATGCTACTGGGTTTTACCAGCGCAATATGTTTCATCAATTGTCGCTCAACTTTAATTTTGTCAATAAAGCACTCTAATTAAAACGCTTTATTCAACCCTCATTATTTAGTTCCACCTTTTTTTGGTAGCACTGCTTTTGGTTTGTCACCCGCTTTATCTTGGGGCTTGTCTTGCGGTTTAGTTACCACAGCAGGCGGTGGCGGTGTTTGTTTTTTAGGATCGGTAGGTTTTGGATCAGTAACTGGTTTTGTGTCGGTTGCTTTTTGCGACTCTGGTGCAATGTCTTCGGCTTTTATGTTTTGTGTTACCTCATAATCCTCTGCAGTTCCCGTACCTAGGTCTTCACTTTCGGCACCTAATACAGGCGGTGTGTTGTTTAAATAATCCAACATGATTTCATTTTCAATCATATCCGGTTTACTAAATGTGAGTTTGGTATCTATGCCACAGTTGGCGTCTGAGGCAGCTTTTCCAAAAAAGTAACCCCAAATAGGTAATACGGCCCTGCCACCTTGGCCCCATGCACTTTCTTTATTAAAATGTATAAAACGGTCGTCGGCACCAACCCATCCACCTGCAATAAGTTGAGGGGTATAACCAATAAACCAACCATCACTGTTTTCGTTGGTGGTTCCTGTTTTTCCTGCAATGGCCATGTCCGGCACATAACTCCACATGCCACGTCCGGTTCCAGCACGCATCACACCCTCCATCATTTTAGCAACAGAGTATGCAGTAACCTCACTAATAATTTCTTTTCTTTTTGGTGTAAAAGTAGCAAGTACATTTCCGTTTCTATCTTCTATGCGTGTAATGTACATGGGTTTTACATTAAATCCTTTTCCCGGAAACATACTGTAGCTCTGCATCATTTCAAACAATGAAACTTCACAAGAACCAAGTGCAATAGAAGGGTATGGGTCAATATTGGCGGTAATGTCGGTGCGCTTTAAAAATTCAACCAAACGTTTAGCACTGTTATTGCCTTCGGTGTCTAATTGTTTTAAAATATAGGCAGAGGCACAGTTGCGTGATTGTGCAAGCGCTGCAGCCATTGGCATAGACTGTCCAGTACAAGATTTACCGGTAGCAGGCACCAATCCATAACTACCAAAACTTTGTTGTTGGTCATATACCGTTGTGTTGGGAGTAAAGCCCGCTTCTTCAATGGCTAAACTATAAAGTAGGGGCTTCATGGTAGAACCCACTTGTCTTTTGGTATTGATATTAACGTGATCGTATTTGAAACTTTTAAATCCAATGCCACCTACCCAGGCTTTTACTTCACCAGTTAAAGGGTCCATTACCATAAAGCCGGCTTGTAACATTTGACGGTGGTACTTGATAGAATCATACGGTGTCATCACCGTATCCTTTTCACGCGCATCGTTCCATGTAAAAATGCGCATATTTACTTTTTCGGAAAATGTTTTTTTAATTTCTTCTTCGTCAAGTCCTTCGTTTTGTAGATTGCGCCAACGGTCCGATTGCTTCATTGCATTTTGAAGTACATTTTCATATCCTTTCCAGATACTGCCGTCTTTAATGTTGGCTTGTGTGTTAAATATTTTTTGGAGGTAGTTCATGTGCTTACCTACCGCTTCCTCGGCATACTGTTGCATGCGTGGATTGATGGTGGTATAAATTTTTAAACCATCGCGGTAAAGGTTGTAGTTGTCGCCATTTTGTTTGGTATTTTCTTTGCACCATTTTTTTAATTCTTCACCAAGTATCATTCTAAAGTAAGGGCCCAATCCTGCCGACTCATCTAATTTTTTATAATTCAGCTCGATAGGGGTTAATTTTAATTTTGCAGCTTCGGCTTCTGGCAAATAATTATTACGCACCATTTGACTAAGTACCGTATTGCGTCTATCAAGTGCTAATTTTGGATTGCGTCGAGGATTGTAAAGGGTACTTCCTTTTAACATGCCAATAAGTACTGCCGACTCCTGCACATTTAAGCGGTCTGGTTCTTTTTGAAAAAATGTTTTAGCAGCGTTTCTAATACCAAAAACGTTGTCACCAAATGCAACCGTATTTAAATAGAGGGTGATGATTTCATCTTTGGTAAAATTTCTTTCAAGCTTAATGGCTATAAGTGATTCTTTTACTTTTTGAATCATTCGAAGTAAAATATTACTTGTACTCCAGTTATTGGTAAATAAATTTTTTGCCGTTTGCATGGTAATGGTACTAGCACCTCCTTCACTACCTAAAAAAAAGAGGGCCCTACCTAAGGAGCGTGGGTCAATACCTTTATGGTCATAAAAACGTTCGTCTTCTGTGGCTACAAGGGCGTTTACCACATGCTTGCTAATGTCTTTGTATTGCACGTTAATGCGGTCTTCTAAATAAAACTTACCCATGAGGGTACCGTCCTGTGCGTATACCTGACTCGCAAGTGATGCGGTTGGGTTTTCGATATCATCGATAGATGGCATGCTTCCTAACCAACCAAAATTGATCATGAGTAAAAAAACACCAAGGCCACCTAAGCTCCAAAAAAAGATGCGCCAAAAAATTCGAACAGGTTTTGACATTTCCATAATAAATCTATTTAGTATAAACCGCCTTCTTCTTTTTTGGCAGGCTGTTTATTGATTTCTTTTTCTATTTTTTCTCTTTGCTTTAATACCTCAAGTATTTCTGCTGCTTTTTTAGCAATCGCAGTACCTGGGTAGTTGGCTGTTATAGTATTTAATTTGATGGTAGCAGCACTATCTTCTTTATTTTTCATAAGTAGGGTAGCTTCCATAAATAAAAACTGTGGTGCCCAAATGTTTTTACCATACTTACTTGTAACTTCTTCTTTTAAAGCGAGTGCTTTTTCATATTCTCCTTTGCTAAAATATTCATAAATCAAATTGTAACTAAGGTCGGCAGCAGTTGTGTTGTTGATGGCAGGTTCTTTTTTTGCCAATAGTTTACTACTCGGAAATTTTGCTACAAAAAGTTTTTGTACCGAATCGGCTCTCGTTTGATTACCTATGACACGGTAGCAAAGTGCTAAGTTGTGGTATACAATGTCTAATGAAGTATTGGTTGCAAATTTGCTTGTATAAAAACTATACGCATCAATTGCAGAGGGGTAATCTGATAAGGTTAACTGAAATATTTGTGCATTGTCGAGCAGTGCCTTAGCCCATTTTTCGTTGGAAGCTTCTAATTGTTTAGGTCCAGTAGGAATAGATTCTGCTAAGGCGTCAAAGCTAATGGCGCTGCTGCTATCTTTACTTTTAACATCTGAAGTGGCAGCGGTAGTATTTATATTGCTAGCACCAATGGCCGCGTCAAGTGCCGCTTGTCTTCTCCAGTTATCGAGGTTTTGTCTATTACCCCAGGTTGTTTTAAAGGTTGTAAGTCCATTAGACCTTTGGGTTTTATTTAAAAAATAAAAATCGGTATTGGCACTGCTGCTAAACATATCAAAACTTGCGCCTGCATTTGGATCTGTTATTTTGTCGGTACCTGTATCCTCTTTTTCTTTGCGTAATTGCTTGTATAACTTTCTTAAAAATACAGTCCTTTCAATTTCTGGAAGTGCCGCAATTTTTTGCAAGCTATCTTCTAATTCTATGATTGTTAAATTGGCATTGATGAGTTGTAGCGCCGGCTTTCTGGTTTCAATTTTTTCTTTATTGATGGGGTCAACATTTTGCAGGTTTACGCTGTCATAAAATTTAAACGCTGCGCCATATTTTTTTTGATCGTAGTTGATGTCGCCAAGTAGTATAAACGATTTTTGTTTTTGTAATTCGTTGTCGCCACTATTTTTAATACTTTCTAATAAATAGTTTTGAGTAAGGTTATAATTTTTTTTCGAAAGCTCAATAGAGGCTGCTGCAAAATAAATAACGTCTTTGTAGGCTTCGTACTTATCTCTTTTAGCCATGATTAAAAGTGCTTTACTATCTGCACCTGTAGTTACAGCGAGCCTATTGAGTGCAACATTGGCGTAAATTTCTAGGTAAGGGTCCTGAGCTGCATCAATGGATATTTGATAGTATTGTTTAGCCTGGTTGTTAAGGCCAGCTTTTTCAAATAACTGCCCAGTTAAGTATGCTTTCCTGGATTTTTCTTTTTTATTTTCTGCAAACGGAATGGTTTTTGCTAAAAAAATAGCCGCTTGTTCGTAGCGTTCTCCTAGGTAATTGCTGTAGGCGGTTAATTCATCGAGGGCTGGAATAAGTCTTGCCGGAAAAATTTTATCTGTTCTTAATAAAGCCATTAAACCGGCAGCCTCAGATTGTTTATTTTGTTCGAGGTAGGTTCTAATCATCCACAAAAAACTTTCGTTTCTACTTGGAAGGGTGGTGGTTATCTTTTTCCAGATATTTCTTTTTTCATTGGTTGAAATGGTAAACACGCCACCCGAATTACTGATATTACTTCCTATAGGAATGTCAGTGCCCTCGTCTTTTGGAGCAAACGCATAATTGACATACTTAAATACGGCAAGCGCCGAATCATAATCTTGACGGTGTAAATATGCTTTTCCTAATATGATGTATAAATTATCTACCCAATCACTTCTTAAATCATGTAATAAAATACCTGCCGTGCATTTATAAATGATGGTATCAATTTCATCTTTGGCGGTGGTTTCTAAACTGTATGGATAAAAGGGTAGAAGCGTAGCATAGTTTTCTATTTGCTTTTGGGTGGCCCTTTCAATAATTCCATTTAGGCGCATCGTGGCATTAAAAACATAATTGTACCTGGTAACCGTATTGTTAAAAATTCGTTTGGGTAACCTAAAACCTTTTTCACCTGTTTTTTCGGCCGGAAGCAGACGTTCGGTGTAGGGTTTATTTTTTTGCAAACTTATGCCCGTATAGGGTTGGGCAACGAGTTCGTGTGCCAGGCCAACCAACAAAATAAATACCAGCGCATAGGTTTTCATGAATCTTAAAAATAGGCCTTAAAAATACATTTATTTCTGTTTTGAGGGCGTAATAAAACAACTTTAAGGGCTACCTTTATGCTTATTTAACAATATGGACCCAATACCTACTAAAAATGAGCCCATACGTCTCGGTACGCATTACCGGTTGGTAGTAATGGACGACGATACTTTTGAGGAAGTGGTTACGCTCAAACTGTCTAGAACCAGTGTATACATTGGTCTTAGTTCTCTGTTTGTATTTTTAGTGGGAATCACCATTGTTTTTATTGCGTTTACACCGCTCAAATATTATATTCCTGGATATGGTACCCGTGAAGGTCGTGCGGCACTTCAAAATTTAAAAATCCGAACAGATTCGTTGGAGCAGGTAATTCGGTACAACGAACAATATTTTAATAGCATTAAAAAAGTAATGGAAGGAAATGATAAAGGGATGCAGTTAGATACCGTTCCGCTCAATATTCCAAAGGCAGAAGTGATACAAGATTAAATGTTAGCAAGTTTACATGATACCATGGCTCAACAAAATCAAAATTCTTTACTGAAATATGCCAGTGTAGCAACGCAATTTTTGGTGGCGTTCGCATTTGCCGCCTTCGGCGGCAAATGGCTGGATCTCAAATTTTTTTCTCAAACCCCCATATTTATCTGGATACTTCCCTTACTTGTAGGAATAGGAATGATTGTAAAAGTGATCAAAGACACCGATAGTAAAACGGGCGCAAACAAAAACTCCGATAATAAAACAGACTCAAAAAAATAAACAATGCTTCAAAAAGTAAAACTACTATATCCGATCATTGCGCTATTCATATTTGTTAATGCAGCCATACTCTTAGGCGAACAGGAACTCATCAAATATAAATTTGTACCTACTGTAATCAATGGGGCTAATATATTACTCTTTGCGCTTGCGTTTTTGGGATTATTATCGCTTATTAGTGCTGCTAAAGATCCAAACCCCAATGTACTTGTCCGAACCGTCATGGCCTTTATGGGGTTTCGTTTAGTTGGACTTGCTGTTATACTTGTTTCCTATATTAAAATGTCAGGCGCAGCTATCAGTCCTCGCTCTGTGTATGCCGGATTAGCGCTTTATCCACTCTATACCTGGCTTGAAATCAAACTCTTTTTAAAATTGAACGTTAAAAAATAATGCCCATTAACGAGCATCCAATGCAGGCCTTGGCTGGTTTTTTACCAGACAAAAGTTTTGAGCAGGTGCTCGCGTATTTGCATGAATACCGGGTGCATTTAACCATTACCAAACAGCGTAAATCGGTACTTGGTGATTACCGTCATCCGGGTAGGGGTGCCAACCACCGCATTAGTATCAATGGCAATTTAAACAAGTACGAATTTCTCATTACGTTTTTACACGAGCTTGCGCACCTACTTACTTTCGAAAAATTTAGTAACCGTGTAGAAGCGCATGGTAAAGAATGGAAATTTTGTTACGGGCAGTTGTTGCAACATTTTGTAGCGCAACAAATTTTCCCGCCCGATATAGAAAAAGCACTTCAAAAATCTATTTTAAATCCAGCAGCTACAGCAGGTGGCGAAACCGAACTATTAATGGTGCTGCGTGGTTATAACGAAAAGCAAAAGCCCGGATACGCTTTGGTAGCAATTATTGCAGAAGGTTCGTTATTTGTAACAGACAATGGACGTATCTTTTGTAAAGGGCCGCTCCGCCGCAAACGTTACGAATGTGTTGAGGTTAAAACCGGACTCCGATATACCTTTAGCGCACTATCAGAAGTGAAGCCTATTCCAAATCCGCAATAAAAACGCAACAGGACTCCGTGCACAATAAAAATCACGCGAAATGCATACGCATAAAAAAAGCCCCCAACAGGTTGGAGGCTTTTAAAATTACTTTTACAAATCTAATTAAGCAACTGCTTTTTTAACAAGGTCGGCAGCTTCGCTTAACTGAATAGCTGACTGAACTTTAAGTCCACTCTCATCAATTAATTTTTTAGCTTCTACTGCATTGGTTCCTTGTAAACGCACAATGATTGGAATATTGATATTGCCTAATTTGTTAAAGGCTTCAATTACACCAGCAGCAACACGGTCACAACGAACGATACCGCCAAAGATGTTAATTAAAATAGCTTTTACATTTGGATCTTTCATGATAATTCTAAAACCAGCTTCTACGGTTTGTGCATTAGCAGTACCACCGACGTCTAAAAAGTTTGCTGGCTCACCACCACTTAATTTAATCATATCCATGGTAGCCATTGCAAGACCTGCACCGTTTACCATACAACCCACGTTACCGTCAAGCTTCACAAAGTTTAGGTTAAACTCACCAGCTTCAACTTCGGTAGGATCTTCTTCAGATACATCACGCATGGCGAGTAAATCGGCGTGGCGCATAAGTGCGTTGTCGTCAATATTCATTTTACAATCCACCGCAATGATTTTTTCATCGGATGTTTTTAATAATGGATTGATTTCGAGCATTCCGCAATCTAGGTTTACGTATGCATTGTATAGGTTGGTTACAAACTTTACACAGTTTTTAAAAGCGTCGCCTGATAGGCCAAGGTTAAAAGCAATTTTACGCGCTTGGAAACCTTGTAAGCCACCACCTGGGTATACCCACTCCTTAAATATTTTTTCTGGTGTGTTATGTGCTACTTCTTCAATGTCCATACCACCTTCGGTGCTGTACATTACAACATTCATCCCTTTTGCACGGTCTAATAAAATAGACAAGTAAAATTCTTTTACTT
>JBIKIS010000167.1:0-4111 GCA_044361485.1 Sediminibacterium sp. | reverse complement strand
GGTGCAAAAAGTAAACTTGCAAGCTAGCGGCTTAACCTGTGCGATGTGTTCAAAAGCTATTTATAAAGCAGTTTCGGCCATTTCATTTGTAGATACCGTGCTCGTAAATATTGAAGCGTCTACTTATGATATTCGCTTTGATAAAGAAACGACACCTAGGTTTGATCAAATTGCTAAAGCAGTGGTAGATGCTGGATTTTCGGTGGCTAATTTAACTGTCATGGTAAATTTTGATAAGCAAGCCGTAGAAAAAAATGGTTTATTTACACTCGATGGTATTAATTACAAATTAATGGGAATGCCCCCGGCTACTTTACAAGGCAGCAAAAAAATGCAGTTGATTGGAAAGCAGTACATGCTCCCCAAAGATTTTAAAAAGATACCAGTAGCGCAGCTTGGTAATGTCGCATCTAATACTTACTTGGTATCCGTAAAATAAAGTAACATGAAAAAAATAATTTTCTTTTTGTTACTATTAGCAGGTTCTTTTGCAAAGGCACAAGAGTTATTTGTTTACACAGAGCCTGCTAGTAATATGCCAGCAAAATCTTTAGCTATTAAGCAAAGTGCTAAATTTTTTGACCAGGGTAACACTTCCAGCACCCGCCATGCCACAGAAATAATGCTTGGTGCTAGTAAAAATTTGATGATTCACGGAGCTGCTACTTATGGCGCAATGAACAATTCACCCTTTGGTCTCGAAAGTATTAGGGCTTATGGGAAGTATCGTTTTTTTAGTGCCGACGGAATGTATAGTCATTTTAGAATGGCTGCTTTTGCTGAAATAGCACATAGCAATACAAAGCCCATGTACCAAGAAATCAATTTACAAGGTGATCATGCTGGTATGCAAGCTGGTCTTGTGTTTACGCAGTTATTGCACAAATTAGCGGTGTCATCTACCGTAAGCTATGCGGCAATTAATGGCAATAGCAAAGCGCATCAACTGGTAATGGGAAATAGAGCAGAGGCTCTTAATTATTCACTGTCGTTTGGCCATTTAATTTTGCCTAAAAAATATACAAGCTACGATCAAACCAACTTTAATATTTATGCCGAATTACTAGGTCAAGCAATACCAGGTACCCGTAAAAGCTACCTAGATTTTGCACCTAGTATGCAGCTTATTTTTAAGAGTAAGCTTAAGTTTAATTTGGCATACCGCTTTAATTTACAATCTAGTATGACCCGTATGGCTCAAACTAGCTGGATGCTTGGAGGCGAATGGCTCTTTTTGAACGCTTTTAAAAAGTAATGACCAAATATAATAGGCTGCTCTTTTTTTTATATCTTTAAAAGGTGAAAAAAAGGGCAGCCTATATATTTTTAGCCATCTATTTGATAGGTGCAACGGAGCTACATCAGCTGCTAAAAATGCCGCTTTTGCTCGAACATTATAAGGAGCATAAATTGGATAATGGCAATTTGTCACTAATTAGTTTTATCTACCAGCATTACGTGGGAGATGATGGTAATGCAAACGATGATCAAAAAGATCAAAACCTGCCCTTTAAGTCGGCTCATTTTCAAATGCAAAATACGGTTGTTTTTTCCGTGTTCAAATACGAGTTACCAAAAATTATGGTACCTCAAAAACAAGCTGGTTGGCCAGTGATGCAATCGTATTCGCTTTCTACAATTGCGCTTGATGCTTTATTTAGACCTCCCAAAGTTTAATTCTCTTTTGCGTTTTTACACGCCATTCATTTTTTATTTTTTTTGATATAATTATAGCTGTCATGCTAAAGAAAATCATTGATTTTTCGATAGCCAATAAATTAATTATTGGTTTATTTATAATTGCACTTGTAGGGTGGGGAAGTTACGAAGTAACCAGGCTTCCCATCGACGCTGTTCCTGACATTACGGACAATCAAGTGCAAGTAATTACTGTGTCGCCTTCGTTAGGTGCGCCAGATATTGAGCGCCTTGTAACATTTCCAATTGAACAGTCTTGTAGTAGCATTCCGGGGCTCAAACAAATTAGAAGCTTTTCTAGATTTGGATTATCACTTGTTACCATTGTTTTTGATGATGAAACCGATATTTATTGGGCACGTCAGCAAATTACCGAGCAACTGCAAAAAGTAAAACAAGAAATTCCAGAAGGGGTAGGTGCGCCAGAATTAGCGCCTGTATCTACAGGGCTTGGTGAAATATTTCAGTATGTTGTTAGGCCCTTAAAAGGATACGAAAGCACCTATGGCCCCATGGAACTCAGAACCATTCAGGACTGGATTGTTAGAAGACAATTATTAGGAACACCTGGTGTAGCAGAAGTGTCAAGTTTTGGTGGAAAATTAAAGCAGTATGAAATTTCTGTAAAACAGGATAAATTAAAATCGCTGGGCATTACCATCGGCGATGTTTTTGATGCACTTGAAAAAAACAATCAAAATACAGGCGGTGCCTATATCGAAAAAGGTCCTACTGTTTTGTATATCAGAACAGAGGGATTAACTGGAAGTATCGAAGATATTGAGCAGGTGGTGATAAAATCTTTAGATGGTGGTACACCTTTGTTAATTAGAGACGTGGCAACGGTTCAATACGGAGCTGCCATTAGGTATGGTGCAATGACCTATAATGCCGATGGCGAAGTAGCAGGCGCTGTAGTAATGATGTTAAAGGGGGCTAATGCATCGGAAGTGATTAAGCGTGTTAAAAACAGGGTTGCTGAAATTCAAAAAATGCTACCTGAAGGTGTGGTGATTGAGCCTTTTTTAGACCGAACAAAAATGGTCAATAGTGCCATTAGCACTGTTCAAACCAATTTAATAGAAGGTGCACTTATTGTCGTTTTTGTATTGGTGTTTTTCCTTGGCAATGTAAGGGCAGGACTTATTGTATCATCGGTGATTCCGCTTTCCATGTTATTTGCCATTATTTTAATGAATTATTTTGGCGTGGGCGGTAATCTTATGTCGCTTGGGGCCATTGATTTTGGACTGATTGTGGATGGTTCGGTTATTGTTGTTGAAGCCATTTTACACCGCTTTGCACATGCCAAACATTTTAGAGGATTAACTTCTATTGGTCAAAAAGAAATGGACAATGAAGTGGGGTCAAGTACAGGGTCTATGATTAAATCTGCCGTGTTTAGTCAAATTATTATTCTAATTGTTTACCTACCTATTTTGTCTTTGCAAGGTATCGAAGGTAAAATGTTTAAACCCATGGCATTTACGGTTGCGTTTGCAATTATTGGTGCATTTATTTTGTCGATCACCTATGTTCCTATGATGGCTGCACTGGTGCTTAATAAAAAGCTCAATCATAAAAAAACTTGGACGGATATATTCATTGCTTTTATAGAAAGAAAATACCAGCCTGTTTTACAAAAGGTATTAGGGATTCCTAAATTGATAATTGGTGTAACTGTTGTGTTGTTTGGCGTTGCAGTGCTCTTGTTAACTAAAATGGGCGGCGAGTTTATGCCGTCATTAGAAGAAGGGGATTTTGCTGTAGAAACGCGCCTTTTGACAGGGAGTAATTTAAATACCTCTATTGCGTCAACGCAGGAGGCTGTAAAACTTTTGTTGGCGAATTTCCCGGAAATCACAAAAGTGGTTACAAAAATTGGTAGTGCAGAAATACCTACCGATCCAATGCCTTTTGAAGCAGGTGACATGATGGTTATTTTGAAAGATAAAAAAGAATGGACATCGGCTAAAACCTTTCCAGAACTCAGTAAAAAAATGACAGCTGTTTTGGAGCAGGTTCCAGGTATCACCGTAGGATTTCAATATCCCGTGCAAATGCGATTTAATGAACTCATGACTGGGGCCAGGCAAGACGTTGTATGTAAGATTTTTGGTGAGAATCTAGATTCCTTAGCGCTATATGCATCAAGGCTAAATGCCATTATGCAAACGGTTGATGGAGCCGTTGATATTTACGAAGAAAAGGTAACGGGGATGCCACAAGTAGTTGTAAAATACAATAGAACGGCGATGGCAAAATATGGTGTACACGTGGAAGATGTAAATAGGGTGGTGAATACTGCATTTGCTGGTCAGGTAACGGGTCAGGTATACGAAGAAGAAAAACGTTTTGACATGGTCGTTAGGCTTTCAGATAGTGCTCGAAAAAACATGGAAGATATAGCAGC
>JBIKIS010000047.1:0-13652 GCA_044361485.1 Sediminibacterium sp. | reverse complement strand
CAGGGTGCTCCATAATATTCACGCCTTCTTTAGTAACATTATTATAGGCTTCAATAGTACCCTGATAAGATCCGCCCATGGTAATGACTGGATTGTTTGGATCAAATGCAACAAACGCAGATTCACCGCCTGCGGTGCTTGTCCAATCTTTGTCGGAAATGCGGTAACCATTTGTTACGCGGCTTGCCATTTTGATGGAACTATTGTCTTGCTGGCCGCCGTATAAATTATACGGGAATAAATGATCTGCATTGACGCGATAAATTTGTGAAGTTGGCTGGTTGGCCTGCGTAGACCAAACTTTACCGGTATTAAATGTTACGGCAGCACCACCATCATTGGCAACAATCATATTACTGCTATTTTTTGGATGAATCCAAAGTTGGTGATAGTCGCCATGGGTACCGCCCATATTGGTCCATGTTTTTCCTCCATCACTAGAGCGTAATCCTGGAGAGTTTAAAACATAAACAACGTTTTCGTTGGTAGGATCAGCAAACACTTCGATGTAATACCAAGCACGCTGTGTTAAGCGGTGGTCTTTACTAATTCTATTCCAGTTTTTTCCTGCATCATTAGAAACAAAAAGTCCACCCAATTCTTTTTCGGTATCGCTTTCTACAAGTGCATATACTTTTTCGGGATTAGCTCTAGAAACAGAAACACTCATTTTTCCAAGTTCTGTAGGTAATCCGTTTTCAATTTTATTCCAGGTGAGTCCAGCATCTGTAGATTTATACATACCGCTTCCAAGTCCGCCACTTTTAATTTCCCATGGTAGTCTTTGATACTCCCACATAGCGGCATACAAAATGCGCGGGTTGGTCATGTCCAAGGCTAAATCGGCACAGCCTGTGTTGTTGTCAACAAATAAAACTTTAGTCCAATTTGCACCACCATCGGTAGATTTATATACACCACGATCTGCAGAAGGGCCATGTGTTGCACCTTGTGCCGCTACATAAACGATATCGGGATTATTAGGATCTATGCGTATCCAAGATATTTGGCGCGTTAATTCGAGACCCATATGCTTCCATGTTTTACCAGCATCGGTAGATTTATAAACACCATCTCCATAAGAACTCATTACACCTCTTGGCGCATGCTCTCCCATACCAACATATACCACATTAGGGTCAGACTCTGCTACAGCGACAGCACCTACACTTCCTGTTTTAAAAAATCCATCAGATATATTATTCCATGTTTGTCCGGCGTCTTCTGTTTTCCATACACCACCACCTGTGGTACCCATGTAATAGGTTAATTGATTTTGCACTACACCTGTTGCAGTTACCGACCTACCGCCACGAAGTGGACCAATATTTCGCCACAATAAATTATTAAAGTGTGAAGGCACTAAATTTTCATCTACTACAGTCGCGGATTGCGTTTTTGCAACCGATTTTTTTTGTGCATGCATTTGAGGCGCAAACGCAATCATAGATGCAAATGCACCCATTAAATACTTTGAAAACATAGAAAATATTTGATAAGAAATTAATAAAATAAATAACGCTTGGCACTATTTCGCCATCCAGCCTGACTTTCGTAGTCTACAAAAAATATTTTTACATCTGCTTGGCTTTCATAATCTACAAAAAAGATTTTCTTTTTTGCTTGAGAAGCATAAGAAGTAAAAAACCATTTCCCGTTGTTATCACCAGCCTGACTTTCGTATTTAACTTTAAATACTTTTAGATCGGCTTGACTTTCATATTTAACAACAAAAACTTTTACTTCTGCTTGCGATGCATAGTCTACAGCAAATATTTTTTGCGCTTGTAGATTGCCTACAAATGCAAATAGAAAAATGAGGAGGGCAAATTTTTTCATATAGATAAATTTAAGCCTTCAAGTTATAAATATTCCCGCACAAAAATGATTACTTCACCACAATCTCATCTGCAAAAATCCAAGCACCCGTTCCCGCCGCATGATGCCAATAAGGTGGAGACTTCATGTTTTTTCCAGTAACCCTAATAAATCTTGCTTTTTGGCTTTTTGAAGCAGTTGCAAATACTTGTATGTCATTGACCTTACTGGTTTTTGCCAGTGGAAATACGTTATCGACAGTTTGTATAGGCGTATAGTTGATGCCGTCTTCGGAGGCTTCAAATAGTACAGCTGTTGGAAAAAACACCACATGATTGGTAACCTGTAAAAAAGAGACTGAAACTTGCGAGAAATTGGTAACCGCCCCTAGATCGATGGTGGCTTTCATGTCATCCAAAAACCCTAGCCAGTTGGCATAAAAGCTCCAACCTCCAAATGCCCCATCGGTAAGGGCTTGTGGGTCTTCTTTGGCATATTTGACGGGTTTGATGGCAAGGTTTACCTTAGCATTTTTAGCCAAATTAACCTCTTTGGAATTAGCAACTAATTTTTGATACCCTTGCAAATAATCGGTTAAGGGTAAGCCCATTTCATTGATAATTTTGATACCCTGCGCAGTTGTGGCGTTTGTGAACCTATCGATACGCTTGTTGATGTTTTGTACATCGGAAAGTGGAAATCCTGACTTGTTTAAACGGTAAAATTCGAGTGTTGCAAAATCAAGACCAATACGCGCTTCATTGACACGTGCCTGTAAGGCAGCATTACCAGCTGTAACTTGTGAAGCAGTATCAAATAGCGCATTATATTGCTTTAATTTTTGCTCACTCAACCAAGATTCAAACCCTTGTGCTGGATCTCCGTATAAGAATAAATAAAATTTAGGGGTTTCTTTTATTGCAGCATGCAAATCATTTAAATACTTAACAATATAGGGCGATGCTACTCCATAATAATTTTTTGCAAATTCATTAAGTAGCACATTGTAGTTTGCTTTTGGGTTCCATAAAAATTTTGAAAGCAACCAACTACGAAGTTCAAAAAATTCGGAAGGGTTATGACTATGTTGTTCAAATATCCAATTGGCATTATTGTCTACAAATAAATTAATGTTAGGTTGTAAAGTTTCTAAATTTGGAAAGGGTGCTAAAAAATTAGTGAACTGTGTTGTGTAATCCCAAATTTGAATAGTGGCACCTATAGCGCCCCATGCTTTTAAGTCTGATTCAAAATCTTTACATTTCTCTGCTATAGGAGCACTTCTATCACACTCAATTGAACAAAGCGTCACTAAAACATTTTTTTCGGGCTTAATATGAAGGGGTGCTTTTCTAGTGTATTGATACGCAAGCGTTGCAATTGTTTTATTCGGAAAGTCTTTGGCAATGCGGTTTACAAGGGTTATCATGGTTCCCGATGGAGAACCTTCATAAGCATCGATGGCTGCACATTTATCGCAAGTACAATACTGTGTATTGTCATCCTGACTTACAGATAAAACAGTAGCTGTGGGTCTGCGATTAAAAAATGCAGCTACAGAATCTTTGATAATTTGATACACCGTATCGTTGGATAAACAAAGTTGCGTGGGCTGTCTTTTATTTTTTACAAGCGCATAAAAAGTTGGATGATGTTCAAAAAAGTTTTTTTCTGGCAAAAATTTATTGAAGGTATGCACGCGCGCCTCTGGTACAAATTTTGGAAATCCTTCGGTGGTTACTCTTCTTTTAGCTGCAAAAACCGGATTATCATAAAATAACTTTGAATGCACTGTTCTTGTCAATACAGCTGGCGTATATGCATATGACGCTGCAATACTAATATTTTTTGTTGTTGGAATTTTTTCAACTGTTGGCGATAAAAATTGACAACCTAAAAATTCTTCTAATAAAACATATACGGTTTCAAGCGTTTGGTAGGGTGTGGCGCCTGTAATTTGAAGCTCATTTTTACTGCTCGCAATCGCATATTCATTTTTTACAAGCGAAGCATAGTTTGGACAAGCACTACCAATATATATAACTGAACTTTTCGTGTTTTTTTGGGATGAAATAGGAATGCGCGCACCACTTATTTTAAAAACATATTCACTGAGTTCGCCCGCCGCTAAAAGCTCGTCTTTACCTGCATTTACTGCTGTTACAATGACAGCACTCGAATGCCCATTTTGCACCATGGTAAAAGAAGGTGCTGTTACTTTTTGGGCATTTACACAAGTAATAGTCATGCAAGAGAAAAGCACCACTAAATGAGAGATTGTAGAGCGGAATAAAAAATTCATACGACGTATTTTAGTACCCTAAATTTAATTTATTTCAATAACTGAATTCTAACCTTTTTTAAGCCTATTTGAACCGGTTAAAAAATAAATAAGGGGTTCATTTAATAGTGGCGTAAATTAACTGCAAATAAAAATTCATGAAAAAAATATTCTTTGCATTTGCTATGCTTTGCTCAAGTGTAATACTTGCACAAAATGTATATCATTTCACAAACGGGCTCGCATCGGGTAAAGTGCATCAATATGGTAGAGAAGCCATGTATTCCGATACGCTTGCTTATAGTATCTATAAAGGTGAAAGTAAGCCTCAAGAAGGATTAGCGGTTTCAAGTGAGGCAAAAACAAAGTGGACAGCCATAAAAGCAGACAGCGCAAATAATTTTAGAAGTCAGGCGCTAGCGAATGGATATTTATATCTAACGTATAATGCTCCAAAGGCTGTTACAGCTGTGTTTATTGGCACTGGGCACTCCATGGTATTTATTAACGGAGCACCTCATGCCGGTGATATGTACCGTTATGGATGGATGTACATACCTGTTCAGCTAAAAAAAGGAATCAATGAATTTTATATTCGCGCCGCAGGCGCTGGTAGGTTTGCTTCGGTAAAAGCAATGCTTGATTTTTCATTTAAGCCAGTGCAATTAAGTACCAAAGATGCTACACTCCCATTTTTTATTGAAGGAGAAACAGTAGCAAAAAAATGGGCAGGGCTTGTTGTTGTAAATAGTTCAAAAAATAATACAACAGGCATGAGTATCACAGCGGCGGTGGAAGATCAAAAAATACAAACCAATATTTCAAACATTGCGCAACATATCGCAAGAAAAGTAGCCGTAGAAATACCGGTCCCTAAAAATGTAAGCAAAGGAAGTTACAGAGTAGCGCTAACCCTAATGTCGAACAATCAAATTATTGACACAACATCTGTTGTGGTAACAGCTGTAAAAAGTAATGAACACGCATCGCATACTTTTATTAGTTCCATTGACGGTTCTGTTCAGTATTATGCAGTAGCGCCTCAAGCCAACGATAATAAAACAAATCCAAGTTTATTTTTATCGGTACATGGTGCAGAAGTAGAAGCCATTTCTCAAGCCAGAGCTTACAAACCAAAACAAGAAGGACCTATTGTAGCGCCTACCAATAGAAGACCAAGAGGATTTAACTGGGAAGATTGGGGTAGACTTGATGCACTAGAAGTTTTTGAAATTGCTAAAAAAACATATCAGCCAAATCCACAAAATATTTATTTAACAGGTCACTCCATGGGTGGTCATGGCACTTGGTATTTAGGTGCTACTTACCCTGGAAAATGGGCAGCTATTGCACCTTCGGCAGGTTATCCAACCCTTGCTGCGTATGGCTCTCATGATGGTCTGGTTCCAAACGACACCAGCACAGCAGTTAAAAAAATATTGACAAGAGCAAGTACGCCAAGCAATGTTTTAGGTATGGTCAATAACTACAAAGCTAATGGCGTTTACATTTTTCATGGTGATGCAGACGAAACTGTTTCGGTGAACTATGCAAGACAAATGAAAAAAGTACTCGCCGAATTTCATCCTGATTTTAGTTATTACGAATATCCTGGAGGTTCGCATTGGTTTAGTGATGAGAGCGTAGACTGGGCACCTATTTTTGATTATTTCAAAAGACATACCATTCCAGTAAGTAGCAAAGTAAATGTGATTGATTATACACTTCCTTCTACGGCTATTACCAATACCTATCACTGGTTACAAGTATTACAACAAACAAAAAGTTTTGAATATAGCCGTGTGCAACTTACGCGCAATATGAAAACAAAAAATATTACAGGAACCACTACAAATATTAATGCCGTTGCCATTGATACCAAAGATTTTACCGTTGGTGATACAGTTAGTATTGTTTTAGACGGTAGTTCTATAACACATATTGTGAATGGTAGTGCTCTCGTGTTGGAAAAAAACACAACTTGGAACAAAGGGATGTCGCCATCACTTACCAACAAGGGCATCCAAAGAAATGGTGGTTTAAAAGAAGCATTCAACCATAATATGGTGTTTGTTTATGCGACACATGGTACAGAAGCAGAAAATAACTGGGCTTTACAAAAAGCAACCTATGACGCCGAAACCTGGTATTATAGAGGAAACGGTTCTGTAAGTTTAATTGCAGATAAAGATTTTAATACAGCTGCTTATCAAAATCAGGGTGTTATTTTATATGGTAACGAAACCACCAATACCGCAGCAGCGGCACTTCTTACCAACTGTCCTATTAAGGTAACAACTGGTAAAATTGTAATGGGCAGTACCGTATATGAAGGGCAAGACCTAGGTGCTTACTTTATGTATCCAGCTCAAAATAATGGTATTACAAGTGTTGCACTTATTGGTGGCACGGGTGTACAGGGTATGCAGGCGGCAGATGCCAATCAATATTTTAGCGGTGGTAGCGGTTTCCCAGACTTCATGATTTTTTCACTGGATATGCTTATTAAAGGTGAGAACGGTATTAAAGCAGTGGGATATTTTAACAATGATTGGAGTTTAGGAAAAGATTTTTACATCAAAAAGTAAAGAAGGATGAAAAAAATATTCGTTGCTATTTCGCTGGTACTCGTAGGATATTTTGCAGTAGCGCAAAAACAAATAAGTATCATTCCAGAGCCGCAATTTTTGAAAGTACATACTGGAAATTTTACTTTTTATAAAAACACACAGTTTATAGCGCCTGCTAGTTGGAAGCCTATTGCAAAATATGTACAGCAAATTACAAGTACATCAATAAGCACGATACAAAAAGGAAATACGCGCATTATTTTTAAAGAGAATAAAAAATTAGCAGCTAGTGAATACACACTAGAAGTTAGTTCTAATACGATTACGATTGCTGCAAAAGATTATGCCGGTGCACTCTATGGCGCGCAAACCATTGTTCAACTATGGTACACGAGTAATACACCCAGCCGTATTGCATGTGTAACGGTAAAAGACAAGCCTAGGTTTGAATACAGAGGACTCATGCTAGATGTTTCTCGAAATTTTTATCCGGTATCATTTATCAAAAATTTAATTGATGTATTAAGTATTTATAAAATCAATAACCTCCATTTACACTTAACAGATGGTGCAGGTTGGAGACTTGAAATAAAAAAGTATCCATTATTAACAAAGCAGGCTGCCTTTAGAACGCATAAAACTTGGAAAGAATGGTGGAAAAATGGGATGGGTTATTTACAAGAAGGTGATCCACTAGCATACGGAGGCTATTATACACAAAATGATGCGAAAGATATTGTTGCCTATGCAAAGGCAAAGGCCATTAATGTGATTCCAGAAATTGAAATGCCGGGTCACTCCGATGAAGTGTTAGCCGCTTATCCAAATTTAGCCTGTGATAGTGTTAAAGGTAGAACTGGCGAATTTTGTATTGGAAACGATTCTACTTTCACTTTTATGCAAGATGTACTCACCGAAGTGATGGGGTTATTTCCATCCAAGTATATTCATATTGGAGGCGATGAAGCTGCAAAAGGACACTGGAAAAAATGTACAAAATGTCAGAAGCGCATTAAAGAAAATGGCTTAAAAGATGAGGATGAACTCCAGAGCTATGCCATCAAAAGAATGGAAAAGTTTATCTCGGGTAAAGGACGTTACCTACTGGGTTGGGATGAAATATTAGAAGGCGGTTTAGCCCCTGGCGCACGCGTGATGAGTTGGAGAGGTGAGCAAGGTGGTATTGATGCGGCTAGGCAAAACCACGATGTAATTATGACCCCGGGCGGTACTTGTTATTTTGATAAATACCAGCAAAATCCTGCTGGGGAACCAGAAGCCATTGGTGGATTTTTACCGCTTCAAAAAGTGTATGAATACGAACCACTTCCTGCTGCACTTGAAAAAGACAAACAACAATATGTAAAAGGCGCGCAAGCTAATTTATGGACCGAATATGTGCCTACGCAGGAGCATGCAGCATATATGATTTTTCCGCGCATTATTGCATTAAGTGAAGTGGTATGGAGTAATCCGGCTGCTAAAAATTGGGCACAGTTTCAAGAAAAATTAACCGCTCATTATTCACTACTTCAAACTTTTAATATCAATTATTGTAGGCCTTCAAATAGAGTAGATATTAGTGCTAACATAGATACTGCAAAACGGTTTGCAACAATCAGTTTTAATAGTGAACAGTTTAAACCCACCATCTATTATACCACCGATGGAACGAATCCAACAACAGCGTCCAACGTTTATGCTGGCGCATTTTTAATGGATGCCAAAGCAACCATTAAAGCAGCCATTATTAATGCAAAAAAATCGGCGCCAGATTCTATACTTATTAATTTTCACAAAGCGTTTAATAAACCCGTTACCTACAATATCCCGTATAGTAAAAGCTATCCTGCTGCAAGCGCATATACACTTGTAAATGGATACCGAGGCAGTTTAACTTACCAAGATGGACAGTGGCAAGGCTTTACCACTAATATGGACGTGGTTATTGATTTACAAAAAATAGACACCATACATTTAGTCCAAGCTAATTTTATGCAAATTATTGGACCGGGTGTTTATATGCCCAAATACATAGAAGTGCAAACATCGGTAGACGGAATCAATTATACCAATCAGGGTAGAGATAACAATAGTGTATCTCCTACAGAGAGTAGTTTACTCTTTAAAGATTTTAAAATTCAAATGAAACCAACCGCAGCTCGCTATATTAAGTTTGTTTCAAAACTGCAAAGCGGCTTTCAATTTATTGATGAAATAATTGTAGAATAAAAAAAGCGGCTCCCTATTACTAGAATAGGGAGCCGCTTTATAATTGTTACGATTTAGTATTTTGTAACACCAGGAACCGGAACTGGATAAAATCCGTCAGGACCTGGATTCACAGGCGCTGCTGCATCAAATGCATACACCGATGGATGCAAATTAAGCCCCGAATTAATAGCTTTATCCCAATCAATAATTTGTCCACTATAGGTAGCCATTCGGCCTAAAATAGATGTCATGGTTGAATAAGCACCGTTTTCTGCGTCGGCATATTTATACTCACCCTTTGCAATTGCGGCAAAAAGTTCGTCATGCTCTGTTTGATATGGATTACGCTCTTTCGATTTATCAAATTGAAAAATAGTCTTACCACGTAAATCAGTAATACGTGCTGCATCACAATAAATTTTTCCTTTGGTACCCACTAGTAGTTCATCTACTTTACTAGAAGTGCCTGGCATGTGTCTACACTGCGAATTTAAAATAGATCCGTCGGCATAATGAAACTCTACATAGTGGTGGTCAAATATTTCACCATGCTCTTTTGATTTTCTTACTTGTCTTCCACCAAAACCTTGCGCTTTTACAGGATACCCACCTTTAAACCAGTTAATCACATCTAAATTGTGAATGTGCTGCTCTGTAATATGATCGCCGCAAAGCCACACAAAATAATACCAGTTACGCATTTGATATTCCATTTCGGTTTGACCTGCTTTACGTGGTCTTGTCCATACACCATCATTATTCCACCAAGCCTGCATTGATGTGATATCTCCAATCATGTCTTTTTTTGCAAAGAGTGCTCTGTATGAATCTTGGTAATGTCTTTGAAGACCTACTACTACATTTAATTTTTTTTGCTTTGCAATTTTAGCAGCAGCTAAAACCCTTTGAACACCTGCAGGATCTGTAGCTACGGGCTTTTCCATAAATATATGTTTGCCTTGCTTAACAGCCTCTTCAAAATGAATAGGTCTAAAACCTGGAGGAGTTGCTAGTATCACTACATCTGCAAGTGGTATAGCTTTTAAATAACCGTCAAAGCCAACAAATTTTCTTTCTTCAGGAACATCGAGTGTCCCCTTTGTACCAGCGCCTGCATTAGTTAATTCGCCAGCAACGTTTTTATAACATTCATCAAGGCGGTCTTTAAAAGCATCTGCCATCGCAACAATTTTTACATTTTGCTTGCTCATTAGTGCCTGAACTGCTGCACCTGTTCCACGTCCACCGCAACCAATAACGGCTACTTTGATAACGTCATCAGAGCCTGAAAAAAAGTTAGCGTTGGAAATTAGGGGCGCAGCTGCAATAGCACCTGCTAGCATAGTTCCTTGTTTTACAAAGTCTCTGCGTTTGTCATGAAAAGATTGATTTGACATATGGCTGTTGTTTTTTATTTTATTAAATAAGATGAAAAAAATTGATCTACTTGTTCTGGTGTTGGCTGTTGTAATGGCCTTACGAGTCTGATACCAACATCTTTAGCCTCTGTAAGCCACCACTTACTTTTTGGAATTTGCGGGTCACGTCTATTCCAAATGGGATCCGATTTGATTCGTTTTCCATTTCTACAAATACTTGCATCAGACAAAAAAGATCCACCACGTAATACTTTTGGATAAACCCCTTGCGTAGGCGCAACCATTGGATTTTTTGATTCGATGCTTGCATATCTGTTGGGTACATAATGATCGGTGGTCCACTCCATTAAATTACCAAGCATATCGTAAAGTCCCCAAGCATTGGGTAATTTTTGAGCTACTTTTTGGTATTTATTATTACTATTTTTTTGGAACCATGCATACTTAGAAAGCAGGTTAGGATCTGTACCATAATAATAAGTCGTCGTTGCTCCTGCTCTGCTAGCATACTCCCACTCGGCCTCTGTGGGCAATCTATAAAAAATACCTGTTTGTTTATAGAGCCATTTGCAAAACATGAATGCCGCATACTGAGACATACTATTGGCAGGGTATCCACCCTCTTTGCCCATGCCCCAGGTTAGGTCTACATATTGAGGACTTGGTCTAGTAATCGCATCCACATCAGCGTTTTGAGAGGTGTTTTCGTCTTTTAAAAAAACATCAAAAACATCGCGTGTTACTTCGGTAGCACTCATCCAAAATGCATCTAGTGTTATTTCTTTTTGAGGCGTTTCGTCGGAGCTGATTTTTAAAACGGTAATTGTTGATCCAATTTTGAATTGTCCTGCGGGAATGGGCACCATTGCAAAACGCAAATTACCTACTGGTAATTTTTGCTCGTACTTTTCAAAATTGACAATGCTTTGTTGCGCATATGCACCAATAGAAATGGAACAAAATAAAAATGTAATAAAATGCTTAACCAAGATTCGTTTTTAGAATTAGTAAGTTATGAATTTTTTAGAATAGGTGCAATAATTATTGCACTAAGTATCTATCAAATTTTCCAAAACTAAATTTCTGGATCCTTCCATTTTGTAAAGTGGTAATGAGTACTTCAGATTTGTACTTTTTTGCCAATATTTTAACCTGTTCAAGTGTTAAGATACTACATGCTGTTGCCAACCAATCGGCGGTGGTAGCAGTTGGTGCTACAACAGTTACATTGCGCTGAAAGGTAACACCATAGCCGGTTCTTGGATCAATAATATGACCATACTTTTTCCCCTCATGTAACAAGTATTGAAATGCATCACCCGATGTGGCAACAGCTTTATTGGATAAAACAAGTTTACGTTCTAATAATTTTTCTTGCTGTCCAGGCGCATTAATACCAATGGTCCATTCCTTTTTTTGAGGTGGTATACCAAAAGCAACCATATCACCTCCAGCATCAACTAAGGCAGTTGTAATTCCTCGTGATTTCAGTAATGCCAGCACCTTATCGGCAGCATAGCCTTTAGCAATGGCCCCCATATCAAGTTGCATATTGGGATGTAAAAAAGTAATTGTTTGCGCGCCACTGTCTAACTGAACCATATTAAATCCAATACGCTTGAGTGCCTCGTTAATTGCTGTTGTTGTTGGAAATATTTTAGATTTTCGGGCATTTCGCCATAGTTCAGAAAGTGGACCTACCGTGATATCAAAACTACCATTAGCGTCTTTATAGGCCCCCTTTGCAATATAAATTAGCTCAAATAAAATGGGAGACAGTTTAATGGGCACGCCAACGGCTGCATACCTTAATTTAAATAATTCGGAACTGCTATCGTAATCACTACAAATTAAATTGATGGAATCAACAAGCTTAAAACTTTCTTGTGCAGCACTGTCTGCCATTTGTTTTGATTCTGCATAGAACACAATATTAAAAGGAGAGGCCATTTTTTGCATGCAATATGCATATCTATTTTGTTGTGCTACCGACATACATACTTGCACAAATAATAACAAAAAGAGAAGGGGCTTTTTCAAATAAAATAAGTTTGCGTTCAAAAGATTTGTAATTTAGAAAAACTTTAATCGTGATTGGGAAAATTAAGCGGATTTTATTGTATTTATTTGTTAGTTCATTTTTATATGTACTTATCACAAAATTTGTAGATCCTCCTATTACTATTACGCAACTAACAAACGCCTTTGGACTTGGTTTAAAAAGAGATTATGTAAGTTGGGAAGAACTCGGCTACCAAAGTAAACTAGCGGCTATTGCAAGCGAAGACCAACTATTTGCAGAACATATTGGTTTTGATTTTGATGCCATTGAAAAAAGTTTACGCCCTAAAAAGAAAAAGAAAAAAAGTAAAATACCGCTTGGGGGTGGTGCAAGTACCATCACACAACAGGTTGCAAAAAATGTTTTTTTATGGCAAGGCGGGTCTTACGATAAATATATCCGAAAAATTCCTGAAATCTATTTTACCTTTTTGATTGAATTAATTTGGGGTAAAAAAAGAATTTTAGAAGTATACTTGAATGTCATTGAAACAGGACCCGGCTGTTTTGGAATGGAAGCTGCCGCCAGACACTATTTTAATAAATCAGCAAAATCATTGACACCTGCACAAGCCGCCATGATTGTAGCCGGTTTTCCAAATCCTAAAAAGTTTACAGCGAGTCCCATGAGTAAGCGCGTAAGCTGGCGCTATCCTCAAATTTTAAGGCAAATGAGTAATATAGATACCGATGAAGACATCTATAGTTTACTTCATGAAAAATAATTTATTTCCCTGCTTTGAAAAAACGATAAGAAAAAATAATGGGGGCCACAACCATGGGTATCATTATTACAAAAAAACTAATAAATGCCCACATGCCAGGTAATACAAAACCAAGTATCATTTGAAGTAATCCGCCATACAACCAAAATTTTCCAGCATAGCTATGTGTGGCATTCCAATTTTCTTCACTACTTAATGTCCAAGGGAGTTTAAAACCAGCAAAATAGTTTTGAGTAAGCTTTGGAAAAAAAGATCCCATCACGGCTAAAAACAGGCCGAGGAGTGGAAGTATCAATTTATCGATTGGCAGATCGGGTTGTTTGGTTTTAGCTAATATCACCATATTTATCCCAGATAAAAATGCTACAGTGATGAGGCCAAATACCTTAAAATAAGCGTCATTGTTGTTTTCATACCTTTTGGGATCAATTTTTTTGATATTGATCATTAATAAATAGGTAAACAAACTAATGATTCCTATAAATACAGGTCCAAAAAAAGCCATGCTTTTAGATCCAAACCCATCGGCCTCTCCTTTTATATTAAAATGGGTTGGAATAGTTGCCGGTAAACTAGCGTAAAATGTTGATAGGTATACAAAAGG
>JBIKIS010000166.1:0-4172 GCA_044361485.1 Sediminibacterium sp. | reverse complement strand
TGAGTTACTTGATAATGCTAAAGCAGAAGTAGAAGAAGTTTGGGAAAACTACAACATGGGTCTTATTACCAATAACGAGCGTTACAACCAAGTTATTGATATCTGGGGTCGTGTAGATACAAGAATCACTGAAACATTAATGCATGAAATGCAAACAGATAAGCAAGGCTTTAACTCTGTTTACATGATGCTTGATTCAGGTGCTCGTGGTAGTAAAACACAGGTTAAGCAGCTCGTAGGTATTAGAGGTCTAATGGCGAAACCGCGTAAGAGTGGTAGCGCAGGTTCTGAGGTAATTGAAAACCCAATCCTTTCAAACTTTAAGAGCGGTCTTAACGTATTAGATTACTTCATCTCTACGCACGGTGCGCGTAAGGGTCTTGCGGATACGGCGTTAAAAACAGCCGATGCGGGTTACTTAACACGCCGTCTAGTTGACGTTTCTCAAGACGTTGTTATTGCGGATGATGACTGTGGTACTTTACGTGGTATTGCTACATCTGCATTAAAAGACAATGAAGATGTTATCGAACAATTATCTGATAGAATTGAAGGTCGTACTTCATTACATAATGTTTACCATCCTGTAACTGAACAATTAATTATCAATGCTGGTGAAGAAATTTCATCTGATGTTGCTAAAGAAATTGATGAAGTAGGTATCGAATCTGTAGAGATTCGTTCTGTACTTACTTGCGAAAGTAAGCGTGGTGTTTGTGTAAAATGTTATGGTAAAAACTTAGCAACTGGTTACCTCGCTCAACGTGGTGATGCAGTTGGTATCATTGCAGCACAATCCATTGGTGAACCAGGTACACAGCTTACACTTCGTACGTTCCACGTAGGTGGTGTGGCAGGTTCTGCATCTATCGAATCTACACTCGTAGCTAAGTTTGATGGTACCATTCAGTTTGATGGTTTACGTACGGTAGAAACCGTTAACAACGAAGGCAAGAAAGCTAAAATTGTTATTGGACGTACTGGTGAGGTAAGAATCACGGACGTTAAAAACGACCGTCTCATGATCACCAATAACGTTCCTTATGGTGCTACCTTAAATGTTAAAGATGGCCAAGAAGTGAAAAAGGGTGATGTGATTTGTACTTGGGATCCATTTAACAACGTTATCGTTTCTGAGCAAAACGGTAAGATCAAATTTGACAACGTTCTCGAAGGTATTACCTACCGTGATGAGGCCGATGAGCAAACAGGTCACCGCGAAAAAGTGGTTATTGAAACAAAAGATAAAACTAAAATACCTACCATCATTGTTGAAGGAAAGGATAACAAGCATTACAACTTACCAGTTGGATCTCACATCGCTGTAGAAGAAGGCGACGAAGTAAAAGCTGGTTTTGTGATGGTTAAAATCCCTCGTATTTTAGGTAAGCTCCGCGATATCACGGGAGGTCTTCCACGTGTAACTGAACTATTTGAAGCAAGAAATCCAGGTAACCCTGCGATTGTTTGTGAGATCGATGGTGTGGTTGCATTTGGTAGCGTTAAGCGTGGTAACAGAGAAATCATTGTTGAGTCTAAAGATGGCATGATCAAGAAGTACTTAGTACCTCTAACACGTCAAATTCTAGTTCAAGATGGTGACTTCGTTAAAGCGGGTACGCCAATGTCTGATGGACAAATTGCACCTGCGGCAATCCTTGCTATTAAAGGACCATTTGCAGTACAAGAGTACGTTGTAAATGAGATCCAAGAGGTATACCGTTTACAAGGTGTAAAAATCAATGACAAGCACGTAGAAGTGATTGTACGTCAGATGATGAAGAAGGTAGAAATTGTAGATGCTGGTGATACTAAATTCTTAGAGGAGGATCTAGAAGATAGATTTGACTTTATTGAAGAAAATGACCGTATCTATGACAAAAAAGTAGTTACTGAAGCTGGTGAAAGTACAACGTACAAAGCTGGTCAAATTATAACTTTAAGAGAACTACGCGAAGAAAATTCAATTCTACGCCGTTCAGACAGAAAGCTAGTAGAAGTGCGTGATGCAAAACCTGCAACCGCTACTCCAGTATTACTAGGTATTACCAAGGCGTCTCTTGGCGTTAGAAGCTGGATTTCAGCTGCTTCGTTCCAAGAAACAACGAAAGTATTAAGCCAAGCGGCAATACAAGGTAAAAAAGACTTGATGTTAGGTCTTAAAGAAAATGTAATTACAGGTCATTTGATTCCTGCAGGTACCGGACAAAAAGAGTTCGAGAATATGATTGTAGGAAGCAAAGAAGAATATGAAGTATTAGCTACCACAAGAGAAGCGATGAGCTTTGATGAGGAAGAATAATAATTCTAAATCTTAATAAATTTGTAAAAGTAGGAAGCCAACACTTCCTACTTTTACATTTAATGCATAAAATATATAAATTCGTTCCATGAAAAATATCAATACCATTTTAAATATTGTACTCGGCGTTGCTGTTGCAGTTTTATTTTATTTTCAGTTCAGTGGATCTAAGCCTGCGGTAGCTTCTGGATCTAAATCAGTGGCATCCGGCGACTTTAGAATTGCCTATTTTGAAATTGATTCGGTAGAGTCTCAATTTAATTACTACAAAGAAGTGAGTAATTCTATTCAAGCTAAAGCACAGCAAAACAACAATGAACTCAATCAGTTAAAAGAAGTATTTGCAGCCAAGTACCAAGAGTTACAAAAAAATGGTCAGCGTATGTCAGAATCTGAAGTAAACGCTAGACAACAAGAGCTTCAACAAATGGATAAAACCTTTAAGAGCAAGGAGCAAATGATGAACAACGAAATGCAGGATGAGAGCATAAAAAAACTGCAAGACGTAAAGAAAAAAATTACCGACTATTTGGCGGAATACAATAAAGCTAAAGGATATGCTTTTATTTTAGGCAATAATTCAGACATGCTTTCTATGTATTACAAAGACACTGCCTACGACATTACTTCAGACCTTGTAAAAGGTTTGAATGAACTATATAAAACAAAAAAATAGGCGTCTACATTCTTATTTTTTAATTATCTTGAAGTTCTGTTCTAACCAAACAGAACTTTTTTTTATGAGTACAACAACACCCGAATTTAAGCCGTCACTAGGATTACTTGACGCCACTATGATTGTAGCTGGAAGTATGATTGGTTCTGGTATTTTTATTGTAAGTGCCGATATCACCCGAAATGTGGGTTCTGCTGGTTGGTTAGTAGCCGTATGGTTAATAACGGGCTTTATGACCCTCACAGCGGCCTTAAGTTATGGTGAGCTGAGTGCCATGTTCCCTAAGGCAGGAGGCCAGTACGTGTACCTTAAAGAGTCCTACAATCCACTACTTGGTTTTTTATATGGTTGGAGTTTTTTTTCGGTGATACAAACGGGAACAATTGCAGCTGTGGGTGTGGCCTTTAGTAAATTTGCGGGCTACTTTTTTCCGGCATTAGAAATGTCGGATGCCAATATTATTTTTCAGGCCGGGTTTCTAAAAATATATCCAGCCCAGCTCGTTTCTATTGCCATTATTATACTGCTTACCTACATAAATACAAAAGGCGTTCAGGGTGGTAAACTCATTCAAACCACATTTACGGTAACAAAACTTCTTTCATTATTTGGCCTGATTGGTTTTGGTTTTTTACTTGCTGCAAAATCAGAAATTTGGAATGCCAATTGGCAAGACGCATGGAGCATGAAAACGGTTGCTGCCGATAATAGCACTACACCAGTTATTGGCCTCGCCATTTTTGGCGCTATTGCTGCAAGTATGGTGGGTTCTATTTTTAGTAGTGATGCATGGAACAACGTAACATTTATTGCCGGCGAAATCAAAAATCCAAAACGCAATATTGGGCTCAGTTTATTTTTAGGTACGCTCATTGTTACCATTATATATGTATCTGCCAATTTAATGTACATCAGTGTACTTCCTTTAAATGATATTGCGCATGCACCCGCCGACAGGGTAGCGGTATCTTCTGCAAATGCCATTTTTGGAAATATTGGAACCTATGTTATTGCTATCATGATTATGATATCTACGTTTGGCTGTAACAATGGACTTATTTTAGCCGGTGCTCGTGTGTATTATACCATGGCGCAGGATGGTTTGTTTTTCAAGAAAGCCTCTACGCTCAATAAAAATGCAGTACCAGAATGGGCCTTGTGGGCACAGTGTGTGGTGGCTGCCTTACTTTGCTT
>JBIKIS010000165.1:0-4226 GCA_044361485.1 Sediminibacterium sp. | reverse complement strand
GCTATTTAAAAGCGCATTGGTTGGATATTTTTTACCCGGCCATTTGTTTTGATCCCATCCGCGTCCTTCTATCCAAGCAAGTTCTGGATGCGCTGCCGCAAAAACTTTAACGCGCTCTACCGCTTCTTCCCAACTGGTAGTACCAAATAAATCTACCTGAAATAATGATTTACCATACCCTACAAAATGCGCATGCGCATCAATAAATCCTGGGTATACAGCCTGCCCTTTTGCATCAATTTTTTCGGGTGCGGTATAGGCTGCCAGTATCTCCGCGTCTGTTCCTGTGGCAACAATGATACCATCTTTTATAGCCATGGCCTGCGCCGTAGAAAAACTACTATCTACTGTATAAATAACGCCATTAACAACAAGGGTATCAACTTTTTTAGGACCACCACAACTGGTTAAAAAAAGGGCAATAGCAGCTGTAGCAAACAATGTACGTATGCGCATAGGATAAATTTATTAAAGGAAAGATAGTTTTTATTTTAGTAGTTCGCAAGGCTTTAGACCGGTATGCTTTTTAAAGGCAGCCGAAAAATGCGATATAGAAGAGTAACCCAGTAGGGCCGAAATATCTGTTACACTGAGGCCTTTTTCATAGAGCAAATACTTAGCGTGCTCCATGCGTTGTTGTTGGTAAAAATCAAAAATAGTAGTACCAAAAATTTCCTTAAAACCTTTTTTAAGATAGCACTCATTCATGGCCACTTTACGGCTTAATTCTTTAATGGTAATAGGGTCTCCAATATGTTGAAGTAGAATTTCACGGGCTTCATAAATACGCTCTCTACCTGATGGATCTGCTAAAAATTTACAAGTAAATCCTTCCTCTTTTTCATCCACCAAACAGGCCAGGCTGTAAAGCAAAACCTCATGCACTTTGGCATTGATAAAAATATTTTCGAGGGCACCCGTGTAACTATGGTTTAATAAAGTATCTAGCACACTTCGCTTTCTGTTGCATAACGGAAATACTTTTGTAAATGCATTGGGATGCTTGAATGCAAGTACATCATCTTTATAATTACTCACTTTTACATTTTGCACGTAGGGGCGTAAAAAAGTGGACGTAAAATGAAAAGTGAAGGTGTCTACCGTCTCATGTTTGCCAAAACAATTGTTGGCGGGAGAATGCTCGCATTGTGCACAACTTTTTTCTTCGCAGAAGCGGTTGCCCGAAATGCAAAACCGAAGCTCCAAATAACTATTGAGGGGTTTTTTAGCGTCGTAATGGTAAATAAGCATCCCAGTGTCTGATCCGGTCCATGGCTGAAGGGCATAATAACGCTTTACTTGGTACTCGATGGAGCCAGGAACCTGCTGTTCTTGGCTATATATCAGGCTCATGCCTGGTTCGAGTCCATTTTGGTTTGCCACTTTCAATATGTCCATCACTTGTACCATCCAACTGCAAATTTAATGTATTACAATTGACCCTTCTAAATTGTTTGCCCGCTACCTACATTTTTAGCCTCAAAATGACCCTAAAAACGGTCATGGAACTGTCAAATTTATGTGGAAAACACGGCTCCGTTTTGGGCCTAAAAACAGCTTATTTTAAGTAGCTTTGACCAGTTCTGACATTTCATCTAAACTCAGGATAGACAAGCATTTTATGAGCCAAGAACAATTAGATAGTAACGAAGCACAGAATAAGAATTATGGTGCTGACAGTATTCAGGTTTTAGAAGGTTTAGAAGCGGTAAGAAAAAGACCCGCCATGTACATTGGAGATATAGGCGTTAAGGGCCTACACCACCTCGTATATGAAGTGGTTGATAACTCTATCGATGAGGCCCTAGCTGGTTATTGCAAAAATATTTCCGTACACATTCACGAAGACAATTCAATTAGTGTTCAAGATGATGGACGTGGTATTCCTACGGCGATGCACACCAAAGAAAAAAGATCGGCGCTAGAAGTTGTAATGACGGTGCTTCACGCGGGTGGTAAATTTGATAAAAATACCTACAAAGTATCGGGTGGTTTACACGGTGTTGGTGTGAGTTGCGTAAACGCACTTAGTACTAAACTTTTAGTAACCGTTCATAGAGAAGGAAAAATATTTGAGCAGGAATATAAAATCGGTGTTCCACAATATGCGGTTCGTGAAACTGGCGAAAGTGCTATTACCGGAACCAAGGTTCACTTCTGGCCAGATACCTCCATCTTCCAAGAAAGAATTTATAAAAGAGAAATTTTAGAAGGTCGTTTACGCGAATTATCGTTTTTAAATAAGCGCATTAATATTACCCTCACCGACCTTAGAGAACTTGATGAAAATGGCGCACCTTTTGTAAGTAAATTTTACAGCGAAGGCGGTATTATTGATTTTGTCGAACTATTAGACAAGCAAGCAAACCGCAATGCCATTATCCCAAAACCCTTGTATGTAGAGGGTTTGGACGAATCCACCAATGTAGCTGTTGAAGTTGCATTAACCTACAACGACGATTTTAAAGAACATATTTTTTCTTACGTAAACAATATCAATACCATCGAAGGTGGTACGCACGTTACAGGTTTTAGACAAGCATTAACGCGTGTATTTAAAAGTTACGGAGACAAAGAAGGACTTTTTGAAAGAGCAAAAGTAGCCGTAGAAGGTGACGACTTTAGAGAAGGTTTAAGTGCCATTATTTCTGTAAAAGTTCCGGAGCCGCAATTTGAAGGACAAACAAAAACAAAACTTGGTAACTCTGAAGTAAGTGGCGTCGTACAAACAACCGTTGCACGCGCATTAGAAGCTTACCTCGAAGAAAACCCACGTGAATCTAAACAAGTAATTTCTAAAATTATATTGGCTGCTCAGGCCCGTGTTGCTGCTAAAAAAGCACGTGACATGGTACAACGCAAAACCGTATTAAGCGGCGGTGGTTTACCAGGTAAACTAGCCGATTGCTCGGAGCGTGATCCAGAAAAATGTGAATTATACTTAGTGGAAGGAGACTCTGCGGGTGGTACGGCTAAACAAGGTCGTGATAGAAGCTACCAAGCTATTTTACCATTACGTGGTAAAATCCTAAACGTAGAAAAAGCAATGGAGCATAAAATTTACGAGAACGAAGAGATCCGTAATATGTATACAGCACTTGGTGTTACCGTGGGAACACCCGAAGATCCCAAGGCGCTTAACATTGCAAAGCTTCGTTACCATAAGTTAATTATTATGACCGATGCCGACGTAGATGGTTCGCATATCGCAACCCTTATTCTTACTTTTATTTTCCGTTACATGAAAGAATTAGTAGAACAAGGTTACATCTACATTGCGCAACCCCCATTGTACCTTGTTAAAAAAGGTAAAGACCAACAGTACGCTTACAACGAAGAGCAGCGTAAAATGTGGATCGACAAATTAGGGGGTGGAAAAGACGATAGTGTTACAATCCAGCGTTACAAGGGTTTAGGTGAGATGAACGCCGACCAGTTATGGGAAACAACCATGGATCCATCTCGCCGAACGCTTAAACGAGTAACCATCGAAAGTGCTGCAGAAGCAGACCGTGTATTTAGTATGCTGATGGGTGATGACGTGGCTCCACGCCGCGAATTCATTGAAACGCACGCTAAATATGCGAAAATAGACGTGTAAAAACCGCCAAATTGTGAATAAACCAGCTTAAAATCTGCACAATACAGCCTGTTAACTTATGGCTAGATTGTAGAAATTAGCTAGCTTGTGGTTGCAATTCGGTTGCTTATTAACTAACCTAACAAAATTTGAACAAATGGACACTTCAAAAATGATTAAAGCATATTGCCTTAAGACTAAAGAAAAACTGCTCGTGGTGGATACATGGCTGCAGGTCATGATGGCAAAGGAAATAAAATGGCTGCTATCTTAGGAGAAGCAAAAGCTTTACAAGCAATCGCTGATGGCGTTGCTAAAAAAGGATTCTAGTTTAGATTTTTTCTATAATAGAAAATATAATTAAACCTGCCGTTTGGCGGGTTTTTTTATGCGCTCAAATTGCGTATTAATTTTTTGCGGGTTCCGCTGCGGTTTGTGCAATTACGCTCTTATGCATGAGCGTTAAAAAGCGGAGCATGGCTTCCATATCATTTACTTGGTCTACAACCAGCATAAATAATTTGCCCACTTGTTTTAATCGCGCTTTGTTGGTACCCGTTTGTAAATAGTCGAGTACTTTTTTAAATAGTTCCGATTCAAAATACGGAGAGTCGGGTCTATTAATAAAATAACAGCGCAGTGTGTT
>JBIKIS010000046.1:0-13870 GCA_044361485.1 Sediminibacterium sp. | reverse complement strand
GTGTAATTCCCAGTTGTGCTCACCTTTAAACTCCCAAGAAGCTACATACATAAAGTTTTCATCGTCTCTTAATGCTTCACCATCCTCTGTTTGGTATTCTTCTCTAAAGTGACCACCACAACTTTCGTTACGGTTTAAGGCGTCTACACACATAAGTTCACCTAGTTCAATAAAGTCCGCAACGCGGTTTGCTTTATCAAGCTCTGGGTTCATCTCATTAATTTCTCCCGGAATTCTTACGTCAGACCAGAATTCTTTTTTAAGCGCTTGCACTTCTGCAATCGCTTGCTTTAAACCTTCTGCGTTACGTGCCATTCCGCACTTATCCCAAATGATTTTTCCTAAACGTTTGTGGAAACTCTCTACCGTTTGCGTTCCTTTAATATTCATTAACTGCTCAATTCTTGTAAGCACCGCTTTTTGAGCTTCTTCAAATGCAGGGTGGTTGGTATCAAGTCCTGTACTATAAATTTCGTCCGCTAAATAATTACCAATGGTGTAAGGAATTACAAAGTATCCGTCTGCTAAACCTTGCATCAGCGCACTTGCACCAAGGCGGTTAGCGCCATGTTCACTAAAGTTAGCTTCACCTAATGCATACAATCCAGGAACCGTAGTTTGTAATTCGTAGTCTACCCAAAGTCCACCCATCGTGTAGTGAACAGCTGGGTAAATACGCATTGGAACTTCGTATGGATCTTCACCAGTGATTTTTGCATACATGTCAAATAGGTTGCCATATTTTTCTTTAACAACCTCTTTACCCATGGTAATGATTTGCTCTTGGCTAACATTTTCTAAACCTTGTTTACCTGCTTCAATTTTACCATAACGTAAAATAGCTGCAGCATAATCTAAGTAAACAGCTTGCTTAGAAGTACCTACACCATAACCAGCATCACATCTTTCTTTGGCAGCTCTTGATGCCACGTCACGTGGTACAAGGTTACCAAATGCAGGGTATCTGCGCTCTAAATAATAATCTCTTTCTTCTTCAGGAATATCAACCGCTTTGCGGGTCTCGTTTAAATTTTTAGGAACCCAAATACGTCCGTCATTTCTGAGTGATTCAGACATGAGTGTTAATTTAGACTGATGGTCTCCACTAACTGGAATACATGTTGGGTGAATTTGTGTAAAGCATGGGTTGCTAAATAAAGCCCCTTGGCGGTGTGCCTTCCAAGCGGCAGTAACATTAGAGCCCATCGCATTGGTCGATAAATAAAACACATTACCATATCCACCTGTACATAATAATACCGCGTGACCAAAATGCTTTTCTAAATGACCAGATACTAAATCACGTGCAATAATACCTCTTGCTTTACCATCAATTTTTACCACTTCTAGCATTTCATGACGGCTATACATTTTTACATTACCAAGTGCTACCTGACGCTCTAAAGCTTGGTAGGCACCAATTAGTAATTGCTGACCTGTTTGGCCTGCTGCATAAAATGTACGTTGAACCTGCGTACCACCAAAAGAACGGTTACTTAATAGTCCACCATATTCACGTGCAAAAGGAACACCTTGTGCAACGCACTGATCAATAATATTAACACTCACTTCGGCAAGGCGGTGAACGTTTGCTTCACGTGCACGGTAGTCACCACCTTTAATGGTATCGTAGAATAATCTAAATACGCTATCACCATCGTTCTGATAGTTTTTAGCAGCATTTATACCACCTTGTGCTGCAATAGAGTGCGCACGGCGCGGAGAATCCTGAAAACAAAATGCTTTAACCTTGTAGCCAAGTTCTCCTAAAGAGGCAGCAGCAGAAGCACCAGCTAAGCCAGTACCTACAACAATTACTTCTAGTTTACGTTTATTGGCCGGGTTCACAAGTTTGCAATGTCCCTTGTAATCTTCCCATTTTTTCTCAAGGTTTCCGGCAGGTATTTTTGAGTTAAGCATATGCTTAGAAATTTAAATTGAGTGATAATTACTTAATCCAACCAAAATAAAAACTGAGTGGCATCAATGCAAATAATAATGGCACTATAATGGAAAATCCAACGCCCACGCTGTTAATTAAACCACTTATTTTTTTGTTGTGGATACCAATCGTTTTAAAAGCACTATGAAATCCGTGTAATAAGTGATACGCAAGTGAGCCGCATGCTAATACATAGAGCGCAACAATAAGTGTGTTGCCTACAAAAACGTTTCTCATTTCGGCATATAAATTGTGGTGCATTACACCATTGTATTCTACTTCTGCAAGTGCTTGAACAGTTCCAATACCACCCAGTCTACTCGGTGTCCAAAAATGATAAATGTGCATCACTAAAAACATAAGTAGGAGGGTGCCTAGTATGGCCATACTTCTGCTGTACCATTTACTACCATCAGCGTATGCAACAGCATATCCTGTACTTCTTTTTTTACGATTTTCTAGCGTTAATAAATAACCCTGAAAAATGTGCAAGAAGAAACCAGCAAAAAGACCAATTTCTAAAATTCTTGGGAGCACATTACTACCCATAAAGTGTGCCACTTTGTTAAACATTTCCCCCTGGTCGGCAGGGTCATAGGCAGCTGCCCAAATACAAGCATTAAGCCCCACATGCACAATTAAAAAGAGCACTAGAAATATTCCAGTAAAACCCATCACCAATTTTTTACCTACCGATGATGTAAAGACTTGTTTCCAGGTCATAATGAACGTTTTGTGTTTTTAAAATCGGTGCAAAAATAGCACAGGAAACGATGCCTTTCTCTAATCGAGCAACTTTTTTCGCAGGACTAATGCACATCTTTAAACAGTATAATCGCCGTTTACATAAAAAGAGCCCCCATTAACCATCAAGAACTGTATTTTTGGGCCATGTTTAAGTTACTAGGGATATTATGGAATAGTTTTAGAATGGCCATCCAAGAGCTTAGGGTTAATAAGCTCCGAACCTTCCTTTCTTTGTTTGGCATTACCATTGGTATTTTTTGCATCATTGGCGTATTAGCAACCGTAGATAGTTTGGAACGCAAAGTGCAAAACGATATTAAAGCTTTTGGTAACAACACTATTTACATTGATAAGTGGAGTTATGCCGGCGGACCCGATTATCCTTGGTGGAAATACATAAAACGTCCAGTGCCAAAAATAGAAGAGATGCGTTTTGTAAAAGCAAAATGTGACCTCGCTGCTAACACTTCATTTTTTTGTTCGTCTAACGTAAACGTAAGTTATCTAAATAGTATTTTAAGTGGTGTAAGTATCTACGGCATCACCGAAGATTTTAACAGCATTCAAACCCTGGATATCGCTGCTGGACGCTATTTGAACGAATCTGAATTTTTAAGAGGTTCCACTTCTACGGTCATAGGAAATTTGGTGGCCGAAGAATTATATGGTGGTGCACAAAAAGCAGTGGGTAAACAAATTACTTACAACGGAAAGCATTTATATATTGTTGGCGTTATTAAAAAGCAAGGTCAAAGTTTAGTTGATGGATTTAATTTTGATGAGTGTATAATCACCTCGTACAGGTATTTTTCAGGGGTGTATAATCCAGATAATTCTAGCCCTTATATAATGGTGCAGGGTAAGCCGGGTGTTTCATCTGCAGCACTTGCCGAAGAGTTACGTGGCGTAATGCGCCAGCTACGTAGGTTAAGCCCTAGTGAGGAGGATGATTTTTCTTGTAACGATGTGGCTCAGTTTAGTGAAGTAGTGGGTGGTTTTTTTGGAAAAGTAACCGCAGGAGGATGGGCTATTGCAGGCCTAAGTTTAATTGTAGGTGCTTTTGGTGTAGCCAATATTATGTTTGTGACTGTGCGTGAAAGAACCAGCCAAATAGGACTTAAAAAGGCCCTTGGCGCCAAGCGCAGCACTATTTTAACTGAATTTTTATTGGAGAGCGCTTTCCTATGTATTTTAGGTGGGCTCTTTGGTTTAATACTGGTTTGGCTACTATCGATGGGGTTAACTGCTGTTCTACCGTTCCCCATATTTATCGCACCTAATATTGTATTTTTGGCGCTAAGCATTTGTATTATTTTGGGCATTGTATCGGGTATTATTCCAGCATCTATTGCTGCTAAAATGGATCCGGTGGTTGCCATTAGAACCAAATAATTAGAACCCAATAATAATGTCGGTAACCATTTTAGCCATCGAATCTTCTTGTGACGAAACCTCTGCCTCTGTATGTGTAGATGGCGTTATATTATCCAACTTTATTGCCAATCAAACAGTGCATGAAACCTATGGTGGCGTGGTACCAGAACTTGCGAGTAGAGCACACATGCAAAATATTGTTCCCGTAGTTGATACGGCTTTACAAAAAGCTTTTCCTGAAATTGCAACCAGTGCAGAGCGCCTTCAAAAGCTTGATGCCATTGCGTTTACGCAGGCGCCTGGTTTAATTGGAAGTTTACTAGTAGGTGCGCAGTTTGCAAAATCATTGGCACTTAGTTTACAAAAACCACTGATTGCTGTGCATCATATGCAGGCCCATGTGCTGGCAAATTTAATTCCTGAACACCGCCCAAGTTTTCCATTTTTATGTTTAACCGTAAGTGGAGGACATACTCAAATTGTACTTGCTAATAGCCCCACCAATCTCCAAATTATTGGTGAAACAATTGATGACGCAGCAGGCGAGGCCTTTGATAAATCAGCAAAATTATTAGGGCTTCCATACCCAGGTGGTCCGTTAATAGATAAGTATGCAAAAACGGGTAATCCAACCGCATTTAAATTTGCAGAACCTCAAATTCCAGAGCTCAATTTTAGCTTTAGCGGACTCAAAACCTCCATCTTATATTTTTTGCAAAAGCAGGAGCCTGGTTTTATAGAAGCCAACTTAAACGACTTATGCGCCTCGGTACAGCATTCCATTGTTACCATTTTAATTAAAAAGCTTCAAAAAGCGGTGGTGCAAACCGGTGTTAAACAGGTTTGTATTGCGGGTGGCGTAAGCGCCAATAGTGGCCTTCGAAACGCACTTGTGGAGGCGGGTAAAAAGTACAAATGGGAGCCTTTTGTGCCTCCATTCGAATATTGCACAGACAACGCCGGTATGATTGCCATAACGGCATATTATCAGTATTTGGCGGGCCAGTTTACAAGTTTGGACGCGAGCCCTAGTGCGCGGGCCGTTTGGGCATAAGCGCATTCAATCTCATATAACCATTTATTTTAGCGGATTAATTGCTGCATTAATTGTAATTTTGCGGCCTGAAAACCTCGTTAATCCTATGATTAGTGCTAGAAATATTACCCTCGCTTACGGTAAGCGTGTACTTTTTGATGAAGTAAATATCAATTTCATAAAAGGGAATTGTTATGGCGTTATTGGTGCCAATGGTGCTGGTAAGTCTACTTTTTTAAAAATCCTTAGTGGAGAAATTGAGCCCAATAAAGGAACCGTAGATATTACGCCAGGTGAGCGTATGAGCTTCTTAAAGCAAAACCAATTTGAATTTGATACCTGTACGGTTTTAAATACCGTGCTTATGGGCCACAAAAAAATGTGGGAAGTAATGCACGAGCGTGAAGCGATTTATGCCAAAGCAGATTTTTCTGAAGAAGATGGTATACGTGCAGGAGAACTTGAAGCTGAGTTTGGTGAAATGGGTGGTTACACAGCAGAAAGTGACGCCGCAACATTATTAAGTAGCCTTGGTATTAAAGACGATATGCATGCAAGTCTCATGCAAGACATTCCGTCTAACATGAAAGTGCGTGTGTTATTAGCGCAAGCATTGTTTGGTAATCCGGATATCTTATTACTGGATGAGCCTACCAACGGACTTGACATTGAAACCATTGGTTGGTTAGAAAACTTTTTAGCAGAATACGAAAACATTGTACTGGTAGTAAGTCACGACAGACACTTCTTAGACACTGTGTGTACGCATGTTGCAGACGTTGATCGTGCAAAAATCAAAACCTTTACAGGTAACTATACTTTCTGGTACGAGTCTTCTCAATTAATGAGTAGACAAGTCAACGATAAAAATAAAAAGGTAGAAGAGAAGCGTCAAGCGCTTATCGATTTCATTGCCCGATTCTCTGCCAATGCATCTAAAAGTAAGCAAGCAACTTCTAGAAAAAAGGCGTTGGAAAAATTAACCATCGAAGAAATTGAACCTTCAAACCGTAAATATCCAGGTATCATTTTCCAACCACTCCGTGAGGTTGGTAATCAAATTTTGAACGTAGAGAATTTGAAAAAAACGGTGGATGGTAGAACCCTATTTGATAAAGTAACTTTTAGCGTTAACAAAAACGAAAAAATTGCTTTTATTAGTAAGGATCCATCTGCGGTTACGCATTTCTTTGATGCGATCAATGAAATTACAACACCGGATGCAGGAAAATTTGAGTGGGGTACTACCATCACTAAAGCATATTTACCCGTAGAAAATGGAGAATTTTTTACGGAAGGATTAAACCTAATGGACTGGTTAAGACAATTTGTTCCATCACATGTTACAGACGCAGACGAACCTTTTATCAGAGGATTTTTAGGTAAAATGTTGTTTAGCGGCGACGATATCATGAAAAAAACAAATGTATTAAGTGGAGGAGAAAAAGTACGTTGTATGGTAAGCCGTATGATGCTGCAAAATCCAAATCTTATCATTTTGGATCAGCCTACCAACCACCTCGACCTAGAAAGTATCCAAAGTTTTAACGAAGGATGTATTAGTTTCCCGGGTGTTGTGCTCTTAACTTCTCACGATCATACGTTTATGCAAACCGTGGCAACACGTATTATTGAGTTAACGCCAAAGGGTATCATTGATCGTTTAATGACCTTTGATGAGTATATGGACGATAAGCGTGTACAAGAATTGAGGACAGAGATGTATAGCTAAGTAGCTGAAAATGAATAAAATAGGGTGTAAATAACCCGCAACAGATAAATTATTTAAAAAAAGGGATTTTCGTATTGGTAATTTGAAGCATTTCCTTACCTTTGCCGTCCCGAAAAAAATAGAGTCATGGCAAGAGTATGTCAAGTTACAGGTAAAAAGCCGATTGTTGGAAATAGTGTTTCACACTCTAACATCAAAACAAAGCGTCGTTTCTTACCTAATTTACAGAAAAAGCGTTTCTTTTTTGCTGAAGAAGACCGTTGGGTTTACCTAAAGGTTTCTACCGATGCATTAAGAACGATCAATAAAAATGGTTTAGCATCAGTAATCAAAGAAATGAGATTAAAAGGCGCTAAAATCTAATTTACAATAACAAAGTAAACGACCAATACAATGGCAAGAAAAGGCAATAGAGTACAGGTTATTTTGGAGTGTACAGAGCACAAGGCTACTGGTCTTGCTGGTACAAGCCGTTATATCACTGTAAAAAACAAGAAAAATACGCCAGAGCGTATGGAGTTAAAGAAATTTAACCCAATCATGAAAAAAGTAACTGTTCATAAAGAAATTAAATAGTCATGGCAAAAGCTGCATCGAAAAACGCGAAAGTAAAAGATCTTAAGGCTTCTGCAGAAGCTAAAAACTGGACTAAAGTTATCAAGGCTGTAAGAAGCCCTAAAACTGGTGCCTATACTTTTAAAGAAAATATCATTCACAAAGACAAGGTGAACGATTTCTTAAAAGAGAAATAGTTTCAATACTTAAACTCATTCATAAAGCTTTCTCCTAATCGGGAAGGCTTTTTGTATTTTTACACGTCAAATTTGTACTATGGGATTTTTAGGAAAGCTTTTTGGAATCAAAGAGAAGGAGAGTTTAGACCAGGGTTTGCAACAAACCAAGGAAGGCTTCTTTGCTAAAATCACAAAAGCCATTGCGGGCAAGAGTACCGTTGATGACGAAGTACTAGATAACCTCGAAGAAGCGCTCATTGGCGCCGATGTGGGTATGGAAACAACCATTCAAATTATTGAAAGAGTAGAAAAAAGAGTTAAGCAAGATAAGTATTTGAATACAAGCGAGTTAAACGCTTTATTGCAACAAGAAATTGAAGCAATACTTGTAGATGCACCTGAACCTGAATACAAAGACTTTACCATTCCGGCAGGCAAAAAGCCATATGTTATTTTAGTGGTGGGCGTTAATGGCGTGGGTAAAACCACCACCATTGGTAAGCTTGCCAATAACTATAAAAAGGCAGGTAACCAGGTTGTACTGGGAGCCGCAGATACCTTTAGAGCAGCCGCCACCGAGCAGCTAACCATTTGGAGTGAGCGTGTGGGTGTGCCCATTGTTAAGCAAACAATGGGAGCCGACCCTAGTGCCGTAGCATTTGATACGGTAACCAGTGCCGTTTCTAAAAATGCCGATGTTGTGATCATTGATACAGCTGGACGTTTGCACAACAAACTCCACCTCATGGATGAGCTCGGTAAAATTAAGCGTGTCATTCAAAAAGTGATACCCGGTGCTCCACACGAAGTAATGCTCGTTTTAGATGGTTCTACAGGGCAAAATGCCCTAGAGCAAGCCAAGCAGTTTACGGCAACCACCGAAGTAACCGCTTTATCTATTACCAAACTTGATGGTACCGCAAAAGGTGGCGTAGTGCTAGCCATTGCCAATCAATTCAAAATACCGGTAAAGTACATTGGTGTAGGCGAAAAAATAGATGATCTCATCATCTTTGATAAGCACGAATTTGTAGACAGCCTATTTAAAGGTGTAACGAACAGCTAATCCACCCCAACCGCCTTCAAAATAGGTATGTCCTACCAGGTTAAATGAGGGCTGCCAATCAAAACTAATAGCTAGGGGTGCACTCGGTATTTTATAGTCTAAACCCAGCACACCATCCACACCAATGGCAAAAACAGCCGTACTAGGTGGGTTTCGGAGCCTCCAACTATTATTCCAAAGGCCAAAGTGGCCACCGCCGCCCACATACCACTGTAGACCCTCTGCATTAGGAATGGGAAAATGCTTTTCGTATAAACCCGTTAATCTAAAGCCATCTTCGTTAAAATAAGCGAGTAATTCTTTGGCGATAGACTCATTTACATACTGTTTATAGGTAATGGCCCCAGGGTATACTTTAACACCAATCGATTGAAGCATGGGTTTTGTAGATTGGGCGCCTACGTATAAGGCCACAAAAAATAACAGAGCGGTAAAAAGTAGTTTTTTCATATTTGGGGGTTTGAAAATACCCTACAAAAATAATTATCAATTACTGAAAGAATAGTTAAGGTTGCTCATTAATAATTATTTAGGTTTGTAGTATGCATGATTTTAAAGAATTGGTGGCCGAATTTGGAACCCGTTTTGGGGTAGCTCAATTTCCTACGAGCCCTGCAAGCCTGTATGAACCTGGCGAATATTTTTTAAGTATTGGCGGTAAAAGAATTAGACCTATTTTATGTGTGCTAGGTAATGAGCTTTTTAGTGAAATTACTGAGGACGCCTGGTCACTTGCCACAGCCATTGAGTTATTTCACAATTTTACACTTATTCATGACGATATGATGGACGCTGCTGCCTTAAGGCGCGGCATGCAAACAGTCCATACCAAATATGGTGATAATACGGCGCTTTTAACAGGCGATGTCATGCTTATTAGAGCCTACGAAAAATTACAAAACATTACCCCGGCTTATTTACCTAAAATATTAAGCCTATTTAATACCACCGCAAGAGAAGTGTGCGAAGGTCAGCAGCTCGATATGGACTTTGAAAAAATGCCATCGGTTACACTGGACGCATACATACATATGATTACCCTTAAAACCTCGGTGCTACTTGCTGCGAGTTTAGAAATGGGAGCCATATTAGGAGGTGCCACGCCAAACAATTGCAAACACCTCTATGAGTTTGGAAAAAACCTAGGTATTGCTTTTCAAATTCAAGACGATTATTTAGACGCTTTTGGCGATCCCGAAAAATTTGGAAAAGAAGTAGGTGGCGATATCAGACAAAATAAAAAAACCTTTTTACTACTGCATGCATTAGAAGTAGCAACACCTGATCAGCGCGCAAAGCTTGATACCTTACTTGCAAGTAATGGTCCGGATAAAGTGCCGCAGGTGATGGACATATTTAAAGCTTGCAATGTAGACGCCTGGGCTATAGAGCTCAAAGAAAAATATTTACAAATGGCACTTGCTAATTTAGATGATATTGCTGTTACCAGTACTAGAAAGTCTGCACTGTTAGCACTAGCCAATTATTTAATGCAACGTGAAAATTAATTTTACATTTTATTACGCATACTAAACGCAATTTTTAGCGCATGTCAAATTCTTTATTTAGAAAAAAATCAATTGCAAAAATTAATGCCGATGCTACAGCAGCAGAGGGGCATGACTCGGGACTTAAAAAAATATTAGGCGTAAAGGATTTAACTTTTATGGGTATTGCTGCCGTAATTGGGGCAGGTATATTTTCTACCATTGGTACCGCTGCATTTAATGGTGGCCCGGGTATATCCCTTTTATTTGTAATTACAGCTATCACTTGCGGATTTAGTGCACTTTGTTACGCCGAGTTTGCAAGTAGGGTGCCTATTGCAGGTAGTGCTTACACCTATGCGTATGTTTCATTTGGTGAAGTAGTGGCATGGATTATTGGTTGGGCACTAATACTTGAATATGCTATTGGTAATATTGTAGTTGCTATTAGTTGGAGTGGATATTTTAATAATTTACTAGAAGGATTTAATATTCATTTACCAGGATGGCTTTCTACCAATACGGCCAACGCACAAAGTGGTTATGACGAAGCGGTAAAAGCATTAGCTGGTGGCGCAACACTTGAAAGCCTGGGTAGACATGCAAAAACGGGTTATGATGCTATTGTAAATGCACCTGTTATAGCCGGTATAAAATTTATTATCAATATACCTGCTTTTGTAATTGTAATGCTAATTACAGCACTTGCGTATGTAGGTATTAAAGAGAGTAAGAAAACAACCAATTACATGGTGATCTTTAAAATTGCGGTGATTATTTTTGTAATTGTTATGGGCTTCTTTTATGTAGACACCAATAACTGGGATCCGTTTTTACCCAATGGATTTACAGGTGTACTAGCGGGTGTGTCTGCTGTGTTTTATGCCTACATTGGTTTTGATGCCATTTCAACCACCGCAGAGGAATGTAAAAATCCGCAACGTGATTTACCACGCGGTATGATTTACTCATTAATTATTTGTACGGTTCTTTATATTTTAATTGCGCTGGTATTAACCGGCATGGTTAACTACACTGAATTAAAAGTAGACGATCCACTCGCTTATGTGTTCCAAAAACTCCACCTCAATAAAATTGGGTACTTGATTTCGGTGAGTGCTGTTGTGGCAACAACAAGTGTACTTCTTGTTTTTCAATTAGGACAACCTCGTATTTGGATGAGCATGAGTAGGGATGGACTCTTACCTAAAAAGTTTGCGCAAGTGCATCCTAAATTTGGTACGCCTTCTTTTGCAACCATTGTTACTGGATTTTTAGTAGGGATTCCTTCACTGTTTGTATCAAGTTCTACCATGACCGATTTAACTAGTATTGGAACACTCTTTGCCTTTGTGCTGGTTTGTTTTGGTGTACTCGTACTTCCGCGTATGGCTAAAGAAGCGGGTAGTAGTGCATTTAGGCTTCCTTATTTAAACGGACAGTTTATTATTCCTGCGATAGTAGCGGTATTCGTTTATTTTTCTATGAACCGTATTTCGGAAGCGTTTGCTAATTATGCCAACGAAGGGTTTCAAGAAATTTTATTTTTACTCTTTATTTTTATAGCAGTTGTAACCGGCGTATTAAGTTTTGTAAGAAAATATTCGGTGATACCAGTAGTAGGTGCACTTTGCTGCCTCTATTTAATGATTGAAATACCGGCCATTAGCTGGATGTGGTTTTTTATATGGATGGGCATTGGTTTAACCATTTACTTCTTTTATAGTAGACGTAGAAGTAAACTTGCGCAGTAATGAAATATCAGATTGGTGACGACATATTGGTGTTGCATAGCAACGAAGAAGGAAAAGTGGTTGATTTTATCAACGATAAAATGGTGATGATTGAAGTGCGTGGCGTAAAGTTTCCGGCGTACATGGATCAAATTGATTTTCCCTATTTTAAGCGCTTCACACAAAAAAAAATTGTAGAGGATCAAAAACCACTCAAGCAGTTTATTGATAATATCCCCACCGAAAAACCAAAGCCTACGGCTGTAAAAGAAGAAACGGGCGTTTGGTTAACCCTTATTCCCAAATTTGGACTCGACGATTTTAACGATGAAATTGTTGTTTCGTTTAAAGTGCATTTGGTAAATAACATGGCCACTGCATATGGATTTCATTACAAGCAGTATTTGTCTTCTAGTTTAAATTTTGAATTAGACGCCACCATTCAACCTTTTCACGATTTTTATTTACATGACCTAGCGTTTGAAGCCATCAACGATACACCTAATTTTAGTGTAGACTTTTCTTTACTTCAAAAAGTAAAATACAAAGCAGCGCATTATGAAACCATGCTTAAATTAAAACCTAAGCAGGTATTTAATGCCATCGAAAAATTAAAAGAAAACAACGAGCCTACACTTACGTATTTGTTGTTTGATTCCTACCCAGACGAGGCAGTGGTAGAAACTTTTGATGTATCTAAATTAGCTGCGGCCGGGTTTAAAGTGTACGACGCAAAAAAAATTAAAGAAAATTTGCCGGCGCCCCGAACAGTAATAGACCTCCACATAGAAAAGCTTACCAATAGTTATTTGCATTTAACCAATACCGAAATCATGGGTATTCAGTTAAGTGAATTTGACAAATGGTACGACTTAGCGGTAGCGCATAAGCTCCCTTCTTTTATTGTGATCCATGGGGTGGGCGAAGGCGTTTTAAGAGACGAACTACATAGCATTTTAAAGACCAAAAGAGAGGTCAAACACTTTATCAATCAATACGATACGCGCTTTGGGTATGGTGCCACAGAGATATTCTTTAAATAAAGGTTATCTTTGCAGTTCCATAAGCCCGAACCATCGAGGTGCTTAGGCACTTAGGAAAGTCCGGACAGCATAGGGCAACCCACCGGTTAAGCGCCGGCCGTTTATATGGTAGCATATAAATGCGAGATAGTGCCACAGAAAATTACTTCCGTTTTGCAAAAAGCGGACACAGGTGAAAATGTGAGGTAAGAGCTCACAGCTTTTGTTGGTAACAGCAAAGGAGGGTAAACCTTGGGTGTTGTAATGCCATGTATAGGAATCTTTGAAAGCGGCTCGTTTGATTCCAATTTATTGGAAGGGTTCCAGGGTAGGCAGCAAGATTGTATTAGTAATAATACAACTAGATAAATGATGGTTTAGAAACAGAATCCGGCTTACGAGGCTTATGGTTTTTTTTATTTTGAATTAATTGTTTTGATATGACACAAGAGCAGATTAAGTATATGAGAGACCGAGTGACGGTTTTGAGGAGGTTTCTTTGACGTTGAGAACCGCATATACAAAGTAGATACAGATAAGCAGCTTTCGCTTTCGCCTGGCTTCTGGGATGACAATACCAGAGCTACTGGCATCATGAAAGAAATTAAAGTAAACGAATATTGGTTAAAGCTTTTCAAACAAGTAGAAAGTAGTGTAGAAGATTTTGCAACACTTTTTGAATTTTGGAAATCTGGTGATGCCACCGAAGAAGAAACCAAAGAAGCGCATAGCACCGCACTTGAGCAAATAGAAGAAGCCGAATTTAAAAGCACGCTCAATAAACCCGAAGACGAGCTCACGGCCGTTTTACAAATTAATCCGGGTGCTGGTGGAACAGAAAGTCAAGACTGGGCCGAAATGTTATTACGCATGTACCGCATGTATGGCGAAAAGCAAGGATGGAAAGTAACCGAAATAGATTTTCAGGCAGGTGATGGCGCCGGTATTAAAAGTGCAACCCTCCAATTTGAAGGGGACTTTGCATACGGTTTTTTAA
>JBIKIS010000164.1:0-4249 GCA_044361485.1 Sediminibacterium sp. | reverse complement strand
TCAGCCCCTAAAACAGCAACAAAAAATGTTGCACCAAAAGCTTCTTCTAAAAGCAAAAAGCAATTAGAAGACGATGATGATTTTGATGACGATGATGATGAAACGTCAACGCCTAAAAAATCTAGTGCTAAATCCGCATCTAAAAAATCAGTTGATGATGACGATGATGATTTGGATGAAGTAGAAGAAAATGATGACTGGAACGCATCTGAAGAAGACGACAATTGGGATCCAGATTTTGCAGAATTTGATTTACCAAAAAGTAAAACCAAAAAACCTGCTGGTCCTAAAAAGAAAGGCGCTGCTTCTGATGAAGACGATTTTAAATTAGATGAAGATTTCAATGAATTTGACCTCTTTGACGATAAGAATAGTGGATTTGATGACGATGATGATGATTTTTAATCATCTGTAGCCTTACGTGAAAAAAAATAAGCAGGTTTTTTTAATAGATAACCCCAATGTATTTAAAGTGCAAATCTTACACTGGATCAACCGGTTTGAGGTTTGCACTTTTTTAGATACACATGCTTATACATCGCCCTATGCAGCCATTGATTGCATCGCAGCTGTTGATCCTAGTTCCTATATTTCACTAGAACAAGTAGACCCTACTGCAGTAAACGCATACCTCCAAGCGCAAAAGGGTAATTGGATTTTTTCGCACTTCAATTACGAATACCATAACATTACAAAGCCAAACAATAAAACAAATCTTACTGGCTTCCCTTTGGCTTACCTGTATACCCCAGCCGTTATTATTGAACTACAAGATAATAAGGTTACCATTGAAAGCCTACACGACAGCCCGCAAGTAATTTTTGATCAAATACATGGTTTAGATTTTTCAGACATTAGCCAAACAAAAGCTTTAAAGTCAACCATTACTCCGCTCGTTAATAAAGCGGCTTATTTGGCAAACATCGATAAAATTTTAGGTCTTATAAGGCGCGGCGATTTTTATGAAATAAATTATTGTCAAGGTTTTGAGGCTGCCCTTACAAATGCACATCCAGTTAATTTATACAAAGCACTAACGGCGTTGTCGCCCACCCCATTTGCTTGCTTTTATAAAAGTGCAGCAAACTATCTTTTATGTGCTAGCCCCGAAAGATTTCTACAAAAAAAAGGGAACCAACTTATTTCACAGCCTATTAAAGGAACCATCAAACGAAATTTAGAAAACGACGCGGATGATAGGCTACAATTAGAGACACTTCAAAACAGTAGTAAAGACAAGAGCGAAAACGTAATGGTCGTTGATCTTGTAAGAAATGATTTGAGCAGAATTTGTAAACAAGGGTCAGTTGAGGTATCAGAACTCTTTGGCATATATAGTTACCCGCAGGTACATCAAATGATTTCTACCATTACCGGGAAAGTTGGTGACAATGTTTCCTTTTCTGAAATACTAGAAGCCACTTTTCCCATGGGTAGTATGACGGGCGCTCCTAAAAAGAGTGTCATGGAAACCATTGACCTTTTAGAGCCAACAAAACGAGGCTTGTATTCCGGCACTGTGGGCTATATCAATCCTGCTGGAGATTTTGATTTTAATGTAGTTATTAGAAGTATTTTTTTCAACAGCAATACCGGGAAAGCTAGCTACCAAGTTGGTGGCGGTATCACCATTTATTCGGACCCAGAAAAAGAGTATGAAGAGTGTTTGCTCAAAGCATCCGCCATCGAAAAAGTACTTTTAAATACCCACAATACTACTGATGAACACCTTCAATAATGGCTCTCACAGACGCCAGTAGCAATTGATTTTTTTTAGCTAAAAAAATAGCTTCCTTATCTTTTGAAATACGCATGGCATATTTTTCGCCCGCTGCTAAGGCTTTATCAAAACCAGGATTCCAAGCATTAAACTGCTGAATATTGATTTGCAATTCATTGGCAACTACCAGTGAGTTAAACCTACCTGACACTTCTATCATAGCCGACCCTGCAAGTTCGGCAGCAGAAAGTGTAAGGGGTGTATTTTTACTTTGCGTTTTAGCCTGTGCTACTTCTGCAGCCGTCATGGTCGTAAATCCTCCTGCACCTTCAAATATTAAATGGGTAGCAATAAATTTTTTGACATGATTGCGCGTTTCTTCTGGTAAAAAATATTGCAGCTGCCAAAAGTCTTTACTTTTTGCTCTTCTAATAGCCGACCGCACACATCCATTTCCGCAATTGTAAGCCGCCACTACTAGTAACCAATCATCAAATTCTGCGTAAAGCTTTTTCATGATCCTTGCAGCCACATGCGTACTTTTAAAATAATCGGTGCGTTGATCCCAGTATCCGCCCACTTGCAATCCATATTCTTTAGCAACCCCCGGCATGAGTTGCCACGGGCCAACAGCACCTGCCCAAGATATACCGCCTGCACCTAAATGACTTTCAATAACACTGAGGTATTTCATTTCTTTAGGTATACCGTAATTGATCAAGATTTGATCGTATAAATCAAAATAGGGTTTACCCCATACTTTCATTTTTTCGAGTGACTTACCCTGCTTTTTAATGTATTCTTCTACAAAAGAAATAGCGCGTGGATTGATTTGTGCTTGATACGGTTTATTGGATGCTACTTTATTATATAAAAATAAATTCGCAAATGGTTTTTTATCGTCAATGATCGTATCTGCTATAGCTATGTTTGCGGATGCAAAATCATGCACCAACATCCCTAAAACAAATAACAATAAACGAAAAAACTTATTCATGTAATTTTTGAATATCCGTTGAAAGTTGAAGTAATGCCAGCTCTTCAAATGGAGCGCACATGACCTGAAGTCCAAAGGGCAATCCATTTGAATGCTTATACAAAGGAATTGATATGGCAGGAATACCTACAAGATTTGCATATACGGTATAAATATCTGCTAAAAACATAGCGACTGCATCCTGACGATGATCACCAATTAAAAATGCAGGACTAGGCACGGTAGGTAGTATTACAGCGTCGTAGTTTTTAAACAACTCCGAAGCACCATCTACCAATAGTTTTCTAATTTGCTGTGCCTTTGTAAAATACGCATCAAAATAACCAGCGCTTAAAACAAAAGTGCCCAGCATAATTCTTCGCTTTACTTCTTTACCAAAACCTTCGCTTCTTGCATTTTTATACATGGCTGTTAGGTCTTCACTTGCAACACTTGAGCGGTGCCCAAATTTTACACCATCATAGCGTGATAAATTACTAGACGCTTCGGCAGTGGTCAACACATAATAAGTAGGAACTACTAAATCAAGCATATCAAATGAAACCGCATCTACGGTATAGCCTGCTTTTTGCAATTGTGCTATGGAAGTATAAATTGCTGCTTTGATTTCAGGATCCAAACTTGGATGCTCGAGTGCATCTTTAAAATAAGCGATACGTTTTTTTGAAGGTTGGTCATCTACCAACGTACTATATGCAGGAACCGGTTGTTCTGAAACAGTGCTATCAAATGCATCTTGGCCCGCAATAATTTCAAGCACTAGCGCGGCATCGGCTACCGATTTTGCAAAAATACCAATTTGATCAAAAGAAGAAGCATACGCTATAAGTCCGTAACGCGAAATTCTTCCATAAGAAGGCTTTAAGCCAACGATGCCACAGAAATCTGCGGGCTGTCTTACAGATCCGCCTGTATCGGAGCCTAGGCTTATCATGCAGTGATTCATTTGAACAGCAACTGCCGATCCTCCCGATGAACCACCCGGCACTCGCGTGGGGTCGATGCCATTTTTTACGGGACCATAGGCAGAGTTTTCGTTGCTACTGCCCATGGCAAACTCATCACAATTTTGTCTACCTAAAACAATAGCGCCTGCTGCTTGTAATTTTTGTACAACAGTAGCGTCATAAATGGAATGGAAATTTTCTAAGATCTTAGATGCTCCAGACAAAGGATGATTCTTGTAGGCAATCACATCTTTTAAACCCACTACTACACCGTGTAAAGGGAGTAATGTCTGTCCGGCCTGAATATGTTCGTCTAGTTTTTTTGCTGCTGCTAAAGCTTCGTCTTCGTAGATATTGAGCCATGCATTTAAAGTGGCGCCGCTTGTAGCTGCTTCCACAAAAAAACGAACGGCCTCCACAACTGTGGTTTGGCCGCTCTGTAAATTGTTATGATAGTCTTTGATTGTAGTGAACCGAAACAAAGGCTAAGGTTGTTTGTTTGTCAGAATAAGTGAAATAAAAATTAAGCTTGTGTATCTTTTTCTTTGATACCTTCTTCTAATTCTTTTTTCACGTTGTTTTTTG
>JBIKIS010000163.1:0-4250 GCA_044361485.1 Sediminibacterium sp. | reverse complement strand
TTTTGTAGTTGTTTAATTTTAATAATGCTGCCAATTGTTTGTTTAGGATAGGCTTGTGTTTGTTTTTTTGTTGTTAGATTAAATATAAACAAGCTATCTCTACAACCTACAAAAGCATAGTGTGCTAAAAAGCCAATTTGCATAACGGACTTTCCGCTCATTCTTTTTTCAAGCCACTGTTTTTCTGGCTGATTGATAACTTTTAAACCGTTTTCTGTAGCAATCCAAATGCTGTTATTATTGTCTTCGACAATGTGGTTGATAGTGGAAGAGGGTAAGCCCTTTTTAACCGAATAAGTGGCTGATAGTGTAGAAGTTTGGGCATTTGTTTGCGGTGTCAAAACTATGAGCCATAGTATTGCTGCAATTGCTGTAGCCCAAGTCTTGAGATATTGAAACATAGGTTGTTTTTCAAAAATACATGCTTTTGGTTGTAGCCCTCAATAAAATTACTATTGATTAAATAGGATTTATGGGTTCGAATAAAATAAGAGCTTAATTTTTCTTGAATATCCTTTAGGGTTTGTGAAGTGGTATACATATTGCCATCACGGGTATAAATTTCGGAATAGGGACCCTTTGCCTTTAGATACATAATGGCATCTTGTATCACAGGAACAGTAATTCCTTTTGATTTTATGGTAAGAAATTGTTCCTTTTGTTGTGACTCTAATACTGCACAGCGTTCTATGCAATCAGTTAATTCTTTTGGATCAATTGGTTTGAGTAAATAATCAAAAGCTTGGTGCTTGATAGCGGTTAACGCATGTTCTGCAAAGGCTGTTACAAAAACAATTTTACAGGTTGGTGGTAATTTTTTTGCAATGTCAAATCCGGTTCCTTTGCTTAATTGAATGTCTAAAAAAGCGATGTTGATATTGTTGTTAGAAAAAATTAAAATGGCGTCGTCGATGGTACTTGCTGTATGTATCTTTCCAATAAAAAGTAGGCAATGCTGTTGAATTAGGTTTCTTAAAGCAGCAACGCCATGACGCTCATCATCAACTATAATAATGTCCATTTTCATGTGTCCTAAATGTACATAATGCTTTATTAAACAAAATATTTGCTTATTGAAGTGACTATTTATTTATTTAAATAAACTTTAAATTGACCAAAATAGTAGTGTTTTTTGTGGTTGACGGGTAATTTGATAAATAATTGGGTTGTTTAATAAAATTTCCACCAAATAGTCCTTCGAACATCTTTACTTAGTGTACAGATTAGTGTAAGTGCCGTTTGGGGGGATTGTACTTATTATTATCTATAAAAGGGTATGCCAAAAGCGTCCCCTTTTTTTATGGGGTTAATGGTGTAGCATCTTTTTCAACCCTTCTAGTACCTGCATACATTTCGTATTCTAATAAACGGCAATCTATTTTGGCGTTTAAAAATTCAATGCGTCTACTAGGTTTTAGTCTTATTTTTTTTGCAAGCTCAAGGTTGCCTGTAAATATATAGCCGGTAGCGCCTTTGCATTTATTTTTTAAAAAGTCGCCCATTCTTGCGTAAGTGGCTTCAAGTTCAATTTCTTCACCTAGTCTTTCACCATATTCCGGATTGAATAAAAGAACAGCGCCTTCCATATTCTCAGGCATTTTTGTTGATTCAAAATCGCATACCTGAAAAGTAATGAGGTCCTCAACGCCAGCTGCTGCTGCATTTATTTTAGCAATATCTATAGCCTGTTTACTCATATCCGAAGCGATAATTTGTAAGGCTGGAAGTGATCTGATTTCATTTTCAATAATAGTCCGTTCATTTTCATACACTTCTTTTTTGTAGCCTAAAACGTGCATGAATGCATAGTTCTCTCTTAAAAGACCAGGTACCCTTTTGGTTGAAATTAGGGCGGCCTCTATGGCTAAAGTCCCTGAACCGCACATAGGGTTTATAAAAGGAGTGAACCTGTCCCATTTGCCCGACAAAATAGTGGCAGCAGCAAGTGCTTCCAACATAGGGGCTTTTCCTGGTATTTTGCGGTAGCCATGTCTTGCTAACGAATCGCCAGTGGTATCAATAAATACTTCGGCCTCATCATATTTCCAATAGAGGTAAACAACGGCACCGGTTAGTTCAGATCCAGTAGAAGGTCTTTTGTTAGCCACCTTCCGCATCCGGTCTACAACGGCATCTTTAACCCTAAGGTTAGCAAATAAATTGGTGGTGATGGTGGTATGAAACACATTACTTGTAACAGAAAAATACCCGCCCGGATCAATTATTTTTTCCCACTCAATGGTAGTGAGGTTTTCATATAATTCGTCGGGATTGTTACAATTAAAAGATTTGATGGAATATAAAACCTGGCTCGCTGTTCGAAGATTTAAATTAAGTCGAATACAATCGTTTATGGTGCCCGTGATTTCTACACCCGTTTGAAAACTTCGGTCGATGTTAAACCCGAGCGAAATCACTTCGGTGGCAAGGGCAGGTGATAACCATTTATGGCAGGTAATTACAATTTTATTGGGCGTTGTAAAGGGTTGCATTACACAAATTTAATTTAAATGGCTTAATGGGGGGTATATAAAAAAAGCCCTCGATACAATCGAAGGCTTTTTTGTGTGGGAGCACACGGGTTCGAACCGCGGACCCTCTCGGTGTAAACGAGATGCTCTAAACCAACTGAGCTATGCTCCCTTTTTATTGGAGTGCAAAAATAGGGTCTGAAGTGAAACTGCCAAAAAAAACTTTGATTTTTTAGCGAATTAATTGAATTGAAGCGATGGAAACCTATATAATTGGCTATCATACACAAAAAGCTCCTCTATTTCATAGTCCCAATACTTATACAGGGGTGATTTTTTGAGGTATTTAGCGGCCGCTTCTTTAGAATCGGTATTGAGGGTAATCCAGCAGGTTTGACTCTCCATGCTCACCGCATAGCTGTCAATAATACTCTTATTAAATAAGAAATTGATATAACTACGGTGGGGTGGAACCAGCGTCATAAACTGGTCGTCCATTGTAAATTTGATAATTGCCTGAAACTTTTTCATACCGAGTTCTTTAATACTGCTCTACTAATCTACAATTTTCGTGCCTAATTGTTACAATCTTAGAAAATTAATTTTGCGATCCTGCCTCGGCCACCGGCTAAGTATACGGCACGTCCATCTTTTGCCTTTTGCACCACATGAAAACTCTCTTTGGAAACTTGTTCCCAATGGATGCCGCCATCGTTACTAATGTCTATGCCCGATGTACCACAGGTAATTAAAGTTTCATTGTCTAGGTAAACAACGCAAGAACGGTAACCGTGTGGGTTAACAATGGGGGTTGTATAAGTTCTATTGCCGTTTTCAAAAGCAACTAAAATACAATTGAACCTGCTAATGGTATCATGTGCAAAATCGCCACCAACAATTACACCTTTTTGGATTTTATTGTTAAATGCAATCGAGTTGGCGCCCGCCGAACTAAAGCCTTGCAATAATGGCAGCGAATCATTAAATGAATGGTTTAAAAAATCTTTTAATCGAGATTTGGTGCCACCTGTAACAACGAGCCATGGGGCATCTTTACTATAATTTGTGATAGCTATATTGGTGCCACTTGAGGCAAACATCGCTTCACCCGCTGGTACTGTTGGCACATATTTTAATTCTTTTTTAGAAGGCTTAATCCAACTTTCACCGCCATCAAAAGTTTTGGCATAAAATATTTTGTTCTTGATGGGATCGCCTACAACCATGCCTACTAATTGTCCATCTACTTTTTCAAAATGCATCGCGTCTAAAAACATGCCAGTAGTTGTATCTTCAAAAACTTTTTTCCAATTTTTACCACCATCCGTAGTTTTTAAAATAATGGCGGGCTGGTCTACTGCCATAATAATGGCGGTGTTTTGATCAAAGGCTTCTATGTCTCTAAAATCTCTTTTTTCAAAACCAGGCACCTGCGTCCACTCAATATTTTTACCACCGTCTGTGCTTTTTGCTACCATACCACCGGATCCGCTGGCCCAAAAAATGTTATCATTTACAACACTAAGCCCTCTTATACTTACTTTATTACTTGAACCAAGCAGGCTAATACTGATGTCTGGCGTTGGTTTTATGGATAGCGGAATCTGGTTTTGTGAGGTAGCTTTGAGGCTTGTTAGGAGCCATAAAACAGTGCTACAATAAAATATTTTTATAAACCGCATAGGATGTACATTTTTGCATGGTTAACTAGGCTAAATCTAGAACAAGTTTTATACCCAAAAAAATAATATTGATGATACCGTATTGGATGAGTAGAAC
>JBIKIS010000162.1:0-4291 GCA_044361485.1 Sediminibacterium sp. | reverse complement strand
GTTGTCCTGGAACCGACTCGGCATGCAAATACATAGATAGTCTACCAAACTGTCTAAAATCAAAAGGGACCGTTTTAAAAACGGCACGTGCATCACCAGAGGTTAAATCTCTAATTTGCATACTCATGGCCTGCTCATTTTGTTGCAGGTTAACACCATTATTACTAAGTAGTTGAACACGCTCAACACCCGGAGGCATTAAATAATTTACTGGCTGACGACTACTGTTTTCCTCTAAATTAACAGCAAGTGTGTTAAACGTTACGCCACTATTTACAGGTATGGGCCTGTATGAACCTGTTGTATCCAGTTCAAAATTAAACTGGCGCCACTGATTACGTACGAGATCCATTCTTGCCATACGTACTACTACCGAGTCTTCAAAATCGGTCAGGTATAATCGCGCAAAACGAATCGATTTAAAATCAGACATATTGCCCACTTTTCTAGTATAGCCTCTTATTGGAATTCGGAACAAATACCAATTTTCTGTTTTCACTGTTCCATCTGCTGCATTTACAGAAAGGGTTCTTTTATCTGTAATATAAGGCGTTACGCCTACAGCCATGCCGGGCTTTAATCCAACCTCGTATTCGTAATAGGCTTCCGTTTCGTTTAGCGTATTGTCTCTATTTAAATCTTCATTGTCTGGGAATAATGTTGCAGCTGGCGTAAAAACACCCGTACTGGCAATGGGCGAATTACCTTGCGGATTGTTATGATTTTTATACCTTCCTAATATACCTGTACCTGCTGCATCAAAACTATTATCACGGTACCACTTATAATTGTCTCCTGCTGGATCCGATAACGCCCTTTGATACACCAAAGAAGATGTTCCAAAATTGTTCGCTAACTTTTGTAAGATGTAATTCTTTTTTGTTTTTTCTGCATTATCATCGAGCCCGTCAAATCCAACATCTTGATAAGGCCTGTCGGCAGGATCATTACTAAATGCCTGCGTAATTTGAATGGGATTCACAGGTGTTTTTCCCCAAGTATTACTGCTATCAACTTGAGCTGGCACTTTAGGTGTGTTCATGCCGTTTTCATAAAACCTTTTACCATCTTTTAAAATGTCTTCACTAATATTTCCAAGGTTCAGTACAATTTTTCCACCTCTACTATTAGGGCTTGTGATAAATGGATCCTGCATCCATATTTCAAAATACTCAATATTTCCAGTCTCAAAATCTGTTTGATCAATAGCGCGCATAATACCTCCCCACTTCGTAGTAGGCGTTTTAAATTTACCGTCTGCACCAATTTGCGTTGAACGTGTTTCAAAATTGTACGGTCCTTTTTCTTTGGGATAATAAGCTAGGTCTAGTGTTGCTGTTTGTACATCGGTAATATTAGTGGTACGCTGCGGAAATAATTCATTGGTAAAAACCTGTCTTACCCTTGGGTCACTCAGCTCCGCAACATTACGTCTGAGCGGATTGTTACTGCTATTTTTATCTTGTAAATTAGGTTCAATATTATACCAAGCTAGTTTAGCACGGTTAAAATTATAATCGATAGAATCAGTAAGTGTTGCTTCCGGAAATTTAGGATTACCCTGCGGTGTAGAGGCTAGTGTCCAAGCTACAAAAGGAAACCTTAAATCGATATTGGTTCTTGTTCCTTCAAAATCATCAATAAAAATAAGCCCCTGATCACCAGATCCAATTTGTGGCGGGTGACCTGGTTTTAAAAATGCACCTTCGCCATATGCATTTATACTAGACATTGTTTTGGTCGCATAAAAAGGAAGCCTATTTAACAACCTAGTAACAGAAGGCAGTTCCGATTTATAACTAAAATCGAGGCCGTACATGGTGTTACGAATTGGGTCATCACCATAATTCATTTTTGTAAAAAACGGTCGCTCTCCTAATCTTACGGATGTTGCACTTACACTAAATTTTTTATTGGCGATATAATCCAAACGAAGACCACTAAACCCTCTGTTTTGCATGCCAAATCCAGTGTTGTTTTCAAATGATACATTCACCGGCACATTGGAACTTAATATGGCAGCATTTAAAATTTTAATGCTTCCCAAATTATAATCGACACTATAATCAAGCCCTTCTCTTAATTGCTGTCCGCCAGCAGAAACCCTCACAGAGCCTGGTGGTATATTAAAAGTATTTAACTGAATTTCGGAACCACCACCACCACTTTTAACCTGACCTTGCATGACAAATCGGTTGAGGTTTGCATAGGTCTGTGCAATGGCCTTAATTGAATCATACAACTGATAGTAAATATATTTTTGTTTTACCGCCGTTGACATACCGGTAAACGCGAGTGTATCTAAGTCTTTACCAAATGGTTCCAAAACAGGAAAAATAATTTTACCGGTTTGTTGCAAAACTGTAAATCCATCTACAAAATCAAATACCCCATCAGGCTGCGGGTCGTTTCGGTTGTTTAGTCTATCTAGGTTTAATATTCTAAGTAAAGGGAATCCCTCCGTTGCCTTTGAGGTTTCAGGCAAATATCTTTTGAGTCCACCACTTGGCTCTTCATACAAAACATTGAGTTTAAAATCTTGGCGCTGTATACCCCCAAACACATCGAGTGAGTAAACGTTTTTCATCATCCAATCCCAAATCGGAAGTTCTATACGTTGAGAAGTTGCTTTTAATAATTTTAAAAACAAAACTTTTTGCACGCCCTTACTAGAATCTAATGCTACGTCTTGAGAAAATTCACCCACTTGGTATACACGACCATTATAGGTGTATTGGTATGCTACAGCGAGCACTTCGTCTGCTTGCAGTTGTGTATTGATAGATAAAAAACCGATTTGCGGATTAAAGGTATACTCGGTGGTATTTAATTTTCGCGCAAATGTTTTTTCATAATCATCTACTGGCTTAAGGCCTTTTGACATTAACAAACTATTAATCACAGCAGGATTTCTACTACTCGGATTCCCAACCAACCCACTATATAAATTATTAGCGCCATTAAAAGGAAGTGCACCACCCGTTGTAGATGCAATAGCACTTGTATTGTAAGGCTGTGGTTCACCTATGTCCATAAAGCCAACAATATCCCTTGCTTCTGTGGTTGCCCCTGTACGGTTGGTTACCCATACTTCGATGCGCTGGATTTGCACCTGCGTATTAACAACGGGCAAATTTTTCATTGCCTTGTTAAATGTATTTTTAAAATATTGTCCTAGTAAAAAGTGTCTATTTTCTTCATAGTCATCTAACTTTTTTTCAAAAGTTAACATAGAGGCTCCGCCTTGTAATGCTACAGACTGTCTGGTAGAGCGCTGATTGGCAAGTGCTGCCGTAACAAACAATTTTCCAAATTGAAGTTGCGTTTTAATACCAAATAAATTTTGAGCAGAAGGTATAAGTGTTCCTCTCGACTGAAATGAAATATTTCCGGCTTCAATGCTTTTAAGCAGTTCATCATCCATACCCTTATAATCCAACTTAATTTGATTGTCGAAATTTAAATTAGCAAGGGTGTTGTAATTAATAGGAAATTTTAATTTGTCTCCAATGTTTGCATTCACGCTTAAATTGGTGTTCATGTCAAAATCAAATCCTCCATTTTTTCTAGCTCTTTCGGGAAGCGTTGGATTTTTAATATTTTGACCCTGGTAACCAGCCATAATGGTAACATCCCCGGTTGGCTTAATGTCTACATTTAATTTATTGGCAGCAATATCGTTTGCTGTATTTTTTAATTGGTCTTTTATTCCACCCAACTGCTCTCCTATTTGTTTGGCTTGATCTGCAAGTTGCTTGATTTGTCCGCCGGCACTTCCAAGCATATCACTCACGCCAAATATTCGATCAAACAATTTATCGTACACCTGCATAGGTGGCCTATTCACTTTTTTATTGAGTGCCGTTAACGCATCTGCTCTTTTTTTAAAGTAGTCTGCTTCATCTTGTTTGCCTTGTAATTTAACATAGGTATCAAAGTCTATGTAACTTGGTGTGCGGTAGATTGTGCCATTAATTGTTTCTACCACTTTATACTGCCTTGTGATAGGGTCAAAAACCACCGACTTTTTGATGAGCGTTGTGTCCCTGATGTCAAATGGATTTTTGCTTGGCGAAACTATGGATGCCGCCCTTCTATCCTTAATTGGATAACGAAGCCCTGTTCCCCTTTGCGCATAGGTATACTGCACTGAACAAATCAGCAAGGTGAACAAATAAATAAAGCCAAATGAATATTGACGATACCGACTCAAAAAAGTAAAATTAGTAAAGTAGCGTTTTGATCGATAGTCTATAAATTTTTTAAAGCGGTTTTAATTACATCTTCGAGC
>JBIKIS010000001.1:0-51720 GCA_044361485.1 Sediminibacterium sp. | reverse complement strand
GCTACAAGTTCTGGATCATTAGGTGATGCATTTGCAACAGCAGGCTTAGGTCGTGTGGCTTTAATTACGGCACCTAACGTTGGTCCTTTCAATGCAGATGGTTCATATAACCAAGCAAATGGACTTATTGGTGTAATGGGTAATAAATTAGGCCAAGTAGGTTTTTACAATCCTCAAATTACTATGGACTTAAACAGATCTAATAGCTATGGTGAGCATTTAATTAGCAACTTATATGCACAGTTTAAACCAGTAAGTTGGTTAGCGGTAAGAACACAATATGGTCTTGATTATTTAATGGTTGATAATGATGTATACTCTCATCCATTATCTGGAGAAGGTTTTTCAACTACAGGTTCTGTTTCTGCCATTTTTAATAAGAACAAACGTTGGGTTTGGACAACCACTGCTCAATTTGATAAAGTGTTTGCACAAAAGCATAATGTAAGTGTTCTTGCGGGTGTGGAGCAACAAAAGTCTGATCAAAACAGTTATGGTCTAAACCGTGTAACTGTTGCGGATCCTGCATTTACAAATATTCAGGGTGGATGGGTTACCCCTAACACTTCTGGATTAGGTATTGGCGAAAATTATTTATACTCTGAGTTTGCGCGTGCGCAGTATAATTTTAGCAGAAAATATTTTTTAACTGCTAACGTGCGTAGAGATGGAGCATCTCAATTAGGTGTTAACAGCAAGTACGGTGTATTCTGGGGTGTGTCTGCAAGCTGGGATGTGTTATCTGAAAAATTCATTCAGAACATGAAGCTAGACAAAGTATTTAGCAGCTTACGTGTAAGAAGTAGTTATGGTAAAGTTGGTAATATTGGTGGCTTAGGAAACTTTGCATCATTATCAACTTTTAGCTCTGGTTTATATGGAAGTGCTGGAACTGTTGGTTATAGCCAAGCAGGTAATCCAAACCTTACTTGGGAAACCAGTAAAAAAACAGACGTTGGTTTAAACTTTGGTTTATTTAATGATCGTTTAACTGCAGAAATTGGATACTATAATAGTAACAACGATGGTTTATTATTATTTGTTCCACAACCTCCATCTGCTGGTTTACCTTCAAATATTCCTACCAACATTGGATCTATGTACAATAGAGGTTTTGAATTTGATATTAAATACAATGTAGTTCAAAACAAAGATTTCTCTTGGACGACTTCATTTAACTTATCAACCAACGATAATAAAGTATTGTCTTTGGCACCAGGTATCACCAACATTATTGGTTCTACAGGTGGTTTAGAAAATCCAAGTATTACCATGCCGGGTAATCCAATTGGTATGTTGTTTGTAACAAGAACAGCAGGTGTTGATCCAGCTTCTGGACGAAGAATTTTCTTGAATGCACAAGGTAGACAAGTATTTTTCCAACACGTTGCACCAGCAGGTCAATCTCGTTTCATGTATGCTGATGGAAGCGTAGCTCCAACTGTGAGTAGTGCAGATGCGATTGTATACAAAAATACACACGCTAAAATATTTGGTGGTTTTGAAAATAACGTAAGGTTCAAAAACTTTGAAATGAATGCGTTATTTACTTATCAAATGGGTAACTGGTTGTATTATGGTACGCAAGCTGGTTTAAGAGATCAACGTTTCTGGAACAATGAAGTTGGTGTTTTAAATAGATGGCAAAAAGCTGGAGACGTTACTGAATTTCCAAGACCTGTATTTGGAGACAACGTTTCTAACGGTTCTTCTTTTCCACTTGACATCAACGTATTTAAAGGTGATTTTATTAAGTTAAGAACACTAACACTTGGATATAATTTTCCAAAAAATATGTTGGACAAAATCAAAATTTCAAATGCACGTTTTTATGTTTCAGGAAACAACTTGCTTATCTTAACAGCATATCCAGGACCTGATCCTGAGGTTTCTTCTAACGGAAACGGCACTACCAATTTTGGTATTGACAGAAACACCGTAGCTAACCAACGTACAATTACTGTTGGTATCAACGTTGGGTTCTAATTGTTAAACTATTAATTAAGAAAAATGAAAAAGAATCTATTATACATTTTGATGGCTGCGGGTCTTGTTCAAATGACCTCTTGCGCCAAAGAAAATTTTGTAAATCCGGTTCCTACCAACGTAATCTCTGATCTTACTGCATTTGATAGTAAGGATAGAGTTGAAGGTCAGGTAAGAGCAATTTATGCCTCTATTAAAAATTCAGGTATGTACGGTGGTCGTTACCAAGTATTTAACGATATCCGTGGTGGTGATTTTATGAATGAAAGAACCAACGTTGTAACTGGCTTTGATGTTTGGAACTATACACCATCAAACAGTTCTACGAACTCTGTTCAAAACCATTGGTCAAGAGCCTACTATGTAATTAACTTAGCAAACGTATTTTTAGAGGGCATGACCGCTAAAGGAACTGCAGTTGTTGGAACACCACTTTCTAATAACTATCAAGCAGAAGCTCGATTATTAAGAGCTTTAAGTTATTACTCATTACTTCAATTGTATGCCCGTCCTTTTTGGGATGGCAATGGATCTAAACCTGGTGTACCACTTCGTTTAAAAGGTAACACTGGTTCTGATGATTATGCAAAAGCAAGAGCAACAGTAGCTGAAGTGTACACCCAAATTTTAGCAGATTTAGATTTTGCTGAAACCAACTTGCCAGCTAGTTATAGCACCGCTTTAAATAATACCATTCGTGCACACAAGAATACAGCTATTGCACTTAAAACAAGGGTTTATTTAAGCATGGGTCGTTATTCAAATGTAATTACTGAAGCAAATAAAATGGTAAGTAGTGCAGCGCCATATACAGCAGCATCTGGTGTAGCACATGCATTACAAGCAGATATTACGAATGTATTTAAAGCGCCTTACACAACTACTGAGTCTATCTTATCAATGCCATTTGCATCTAATGAAGCACCAGGTACACAAAACCAATTAGGTTACTACTATGGTCCTGCAGCATTTAATGGAGGTAATGGAGAGTACTCTATGTTACCTACTGGTGTAATTGCAGATGCTGGATGGAAAGCAACCGATAAGAGAAGATCTATGATTGGTGTGTTTGGTGGTAAAAGCTACTTGACAAAATATAGTGTTGCTTCTATCTTTACAGACTATGCACCTGTTATCAGATACGCTGAGGTGCTACTTAGTTTAGCAGAAGCAAGAGTGCGTTCTACAAATACAGTAGATGCTCAAGCTATTGCTCTATTAAATGCAGTACGTGGTCGTTCTGATGCGTCAACTGTTTTTACAACAGCTGATTTTGCTAACGCAACAGCATTAGCAGATGCAATTGTAAATGAAAGACGTATTGAATTATTAGGAGAAGGTGTTAGAGGTACCGATATTACTCGCTTAGGACTTCCTTTACCGGCTAAGCCTGGTGTAGCTGAAATTAAATCAGATGCACAACAGTATATCTGGCCTATATCTTCTACAGAGTTATTATTAAATCCACTTTGTAAAGACAATTAGAATTTTCTCTTGCATATTAAAAGGGTCCAGTTAGTTTTCTAACTGGGCCTTTTTAATTTAATTCGCACCAAAATAAACGTCATGCTAAAAGGTATTAAGTCTTTTGTTCTAGTATTATTATTGCTTATTGGTTTAGAAGCAACTTCTCAAAAAACAACCGTTTGGATTGTTAGACATGCAGAAAAAGATACTTCTTTTGCAAACAGACTAAATCCGGATTTAACGGGTGTTGGTATGCAAAGGGCTAAAGATTTAGCGGCTTATTTGCAAAAAGAAAACATTGTAAAAATATTTTCTACAGATACCAAAAGAACAAAACAAACGGCCACCTATTTTAATATGCCGATAGAAATATACAATCCTAAAAGCTTATATTCGGTACTTGACTTTATGCACCTAGATAAGCAAGATAAGTCAGTGTTAATTGTTGGCCATTCCAATACCGTATTAGAAATGATTGAAGCACTTGGAGGCACAAGACCTGTAGCTCAGCTGTCTGATGACGATTACGACTATTTATTTAAAGTTGTATTAGCTGATGGTAAGCCTGCTCAAGTGAGTAGTTTTCATTTTGGGCAGTTCCACAGAGGTGGCAACGCTACTATGAAATAGCGTATACAAGCATCTTATATAAAAAGGTCCAACAAAAGTTTAGTTTTTAAAGTAGTTCGGTTAATTTAGATACTCTAAACTATCCACTATGCTTAGGAAAGCCCTTTTGTTACTTTCTCTTGTAGTTGCCTTTTTTGCCCAAGCGCAAAATGTGCCAAGTCCAAAATCTCATTTTGGATTTAATATTGGTGATAATTATCAGTTAGCCAATTACACGCAAACAGAAGCATACCTACAAAAATTAGCAGCGGCTTCTAATAAAATGAAGCTTCAAAGTATTGGTACCACCGAAGAAGGCCGTACCCAGTATATGGTTATTGTGTCTGACCCAGCTAATTTATCCAAGCTTGCAAAGTATAAATCAATATCGCAACAAATGGCTAGAGCCGAAGGCTTAACCGATGCGGATGCCAAGCAACTTGCTAACGAAGGTAAAGCGGTTGTATGGATAGATGGCGGATTGCATGCCAATGAAGTACTTGGCATTCATCAGTGGATCGAAACATTGTATCAAATTTTATCTCGTAACGACGATGAAACAAAGAGGATTTTAAAATCTACTATCATTTTATTTGTACATGCAAATCCGGATGGCCAAGAACTACAATCTAATTGGTACATGCGACACACTGATACTTTAAAACGCAACACTGCCAACTTACCAAGGCTTTATCAAAAATATATTGGTCATGACAACAATCGTGATTTTTATATGACTAATATGAGTGAGTCACGCAATATGAGCCTTCAACAATATGTAGAATGGATGCCTCAAATTTTATACAATCATCACCAAACAGGTCCTGCAGGTACTGTTGTAGCAGGCCCTCCTTACCGTGATCCTTTTAATTATGTGTATGATCCATTATTGATTACAGGTATTGATCAATTAGGTGCCGTAATGAGTACAAGACTAAATGCCGAAAATAAACCAGGCTATACTATGAAAAGCGGATCGGTTTATTCGACTTGGTGGAATGGTGGATTACGAACAACAGCATACTACCATAATATTGTTGGCCTTCTAACAGAAATGATTGGTAATCCAACACCTATGAAAATTCCATTTGTGCCGTCTCGACTTATTCCTAATAGTGGTACACCTTTTCCTATTGCGCCACAAAAATGGTATTTCAGAAGTTCAATCGATTATTCAGTATCATTAAATTATGCGGTATTAAATTATGCATCTCGTCATAAAGATGAACTACTTATGAATATTTATACCATGGGTAAAAATTCAATCAATGCTGGTAGCAAAGACTATTGGACATTATCTCCAAATAAAGTAGAGATGGTGAACGAATTAATGAAGGCAGATCAAAAAGACCAACGTGCCGATACCATTGCATTACAGTACTATGAAAAAGTATACAAAAATCCAAAACTGAGAGATGCACGTGGTTATATTATTCCAATTTCACAAACAACTACTGCTACCAATTTTGTAAATATTTTAATTAAGAGTGGTATTCGAGTAGAAAAAGCAACGACTAATTTTAAAGTTGGCGATAAAGAATATGAAGCAGGATCGTATGTTGTAAAAACCAATCAAGCATTTAGACCGCATGTGATTGATATGTTTGAACCACAGGATCATCCCAACGATTTTCAATATCCTGGTGGTCCACCAGTAAGACCTTATGATGCAGCAGGCTGGACGCCAGCGTATACCATGGGTCTTGAGTTTGACCGCATACTAGAACCATTTGATGGACCGTTTGAAACAATCCCTTATGGAGAGGAGCAAAAGCACAAAGGTTCTTTTACAAAATTAGAAGGTGCTGTTGGTTACACATTTTCTACCAAAGAAAACGCGAGCTATATTTTAATGAATGATTTATTAAAAGAGGGTTTTGAGGTAGAAAAAAATAGCGAATTTTTTTATGTAACTGCTTCAGATAAAGCGGTATCTATTTTAGAAAATGCAGCTGCTAAACATGGTGTAAAAATTACAGGCGTACAACAAAAATTAAATATGGGCGCTGTTGGATTAAAGCCTAGCAGAATTGCACTTTGGGATGTGTATGGTGGGTCTATGCCTTCTGGATGGACAAGATGGATTTTTGAGCAGTATCATTTTCCATTTACGGTGGTATTTGCAAAAGAAATTGACGCAGGTAATTTAAAAAGTAAGTACGATGTTTTTTTATTTGTTGGTGGTGCGATTCCAGCGTTTCGTGCAGAAGCTGGATCAAATGCAATGGGAGGGTACGAAGGCAGAGAGCCTAGTGAAAAAGAGATTCCTGAAATGTACCACGCACAGCTAGGACGAATTACGGCTGCAAAATCAATTCCTGCTTTAAAAGAATTTACCGAAGCGGGTGGAACCATTATAACAATTGGTAGCAGCGCTAATTTAGCCTACCATTTTAAATTACCGGTGCGCAATGCACTTGTTGAAATGGTGAATGGAAAAGAACGCCCATTACCTGGCGAAAAATTTTATATTCCGGGATCTGTGATGCAGGTTGCTGTTAATAATGACCATAAAGCAAACTGGGGTATGAAGCCAACAGCCGATGTGTATTTTAGTGCAAGCCCTGTATTTAATTTACTACCAAATGCAACAGCAACTGGTGAAGTAACACCGCTTGCCTGGTTTGCTACCGATAAAACACTTCGAAGTGGGTGGGCTTTTGGACAATCATACTTACAACAAGCAGTTGCTGCATTTGAAGCAAAAGTGGGTAAAGGAAAACTAATGGTATATGGTCCAGAAATTACTTTTAGAGGACAAACACATAGCACATATAAAATGCTATTTAACCAACTCTATCTAGAAAAATAAACCAGATTAAAAGCTATAACGCACACTTGTTATAATATTACTGCCAGCAGCTACAATCCCTGATGAATAGGGCCTGTAGCGCTGGTTGGTTATATTTTCCCATCCTAGATTGCATTGAAACTTACCTAGGGTATAAGTCGCTTTTATATTAATGGTGTACCATGATGGCGCATACGGATTACCATTTTCATCTTTTGCATAAATAAACGTTTTTGCTTTTTCACTTGGCGCCAAATTTGCACTGTTTATTTGACAATTAAATTGTGAGTTTACTTCAATTGTAAACTGTTTTTTTTGCCACTGAATAGCACTACTACCAAATAAAGGAGGGGCATGTCTGAGTGGCACTTGCTCATTTTTTATATCATCTGTTTCATGGCCTTCAATCCAATTTAATTTTGATTGCCATTTGGTATGCTTATTGAAAAAAAATTCCCATCCTAATTGTATACCCCAAACATTTGCGTGAGCCACATTTTGAATAGCGTTAACCCGACTTTTTGTGCCATCATACATTATAGAGTCTTGTCCATTAAATGTAAATGGTCTATTGGTTAATGCATGACGCAGTGAGGTGGTGAAAATTGAAATATAGTAGTTTATTTTTTCTGGATGATTGTACTGTAAACCTATTTCATAGTTCCACGCATATTCAGATCGCAAATTTGTATTGGGAACTACTACATTTCCTGGTGCCGATTCAAACACTTTTCCAATATCATCTATGTTGGGCATTCTAAATCCTGTGGAGATTAGTGCATTGAGCTGTAAACGTTCACTTGTTTTATACACGACACCTATATTTCCTGTAACACTGCTGTTTTGTAATTTGGATCTTGTAAAAGGAAATTTAAAAAAGTTAGTATCAAAGTTTGCTTTTGTTTGACCCGTATTGTAGCGTAGTCCACCCGAAAAATTGAATTGATCGTTGATAATTTTTTTATAGCTTGAATATACTGCAAAAGAATTCCAGGTTGCACCATCCGGGTAGCGCGTTGCAACCCTAGTTTGGTTCCCGTTGGTGATATTTATATTGGTTGCTGTTGATCCTACCGTATTACCTATCCATTCTGCACCATAAAAAATTTCTTCTTTAGGATTCAGTGATTTTGTAAAGTCTAGATTAACTGAAGTAGCATCTACGTTTTCGGTTTGTGTTCGTTGGTTGTTGTTGTTTCGTCTACGGTCTATTCTACTTTCTTGGTATTGCTGATAGGCAACTACAATTTTTGCTTCGTTGTAAAGGGTAGTATTTTTTTTATGTTGAATGTGTACATTTTGCATCGTCCAAAACTGTGGACCATAATTCCATTCCGCAAAACGCAAATTACCTGACGCGTATTCGATTAATCTATCGTAGCGAGGGATATTTCCAGTTTTTGAATAATGATATCCATACTGTATATCCCAGTGTTCACTTGGTTTATACCTTAATTTAGTGAGTAGGTTATTTTGATGGTAGCCACTATTTTTTTGTAGGTATGGGTTTGTATTTTGTACCACTACATCTTGGTTATTGATGCGCTCGATGTATTCTTTGCGCAAATAATTATCTTGACCTCCATTTTTTCCCATTTGTAAATCACCAAAATTACTAGTTGTGAAACTGGTTAGAAAGGATAATTTTTTTGCAGCGATGTTTACATTAGCATGACCCGTTTTTTCATTGTTTGCAGATGCATACCTTACAAGCGCATCGCCTAATACAATTGTCTTATTATTTGCGGCTAATTTAGGTTCGAGGGTGTGAAAATCCATAACGCCACCAATGGCATCACTCCCATACATTAATGAACCTGGTCCAAAAATTACTTCAGCGTCTTGTAGTGCTAAAGGATCAAAGGAAATGATATTTTGTAAGTTGCCGCTTCTGTAAATGGCATTGTTCATTCTAACTCCATCCACAACAATTAACACACGGTTGGTTGCAAACCCCCTAATCATAGGGCTACCGCCACCCATTTGACTTTTTTGTACAAACACCTCTCCAGTTAAGCCTATGGCATCAGCCATGGTTTGTGGATTTTGTAAACGCTGTTCCTTAAAATTAAACTTAGTGATGCGGTTGGGTACTTCGTTTATTTTTCTTTCCCAACGGTTGTAATAAACACTAACAGGATTTAAATTATTTGTTTTACTTGTTGTGTCTTTACTGATTTGTCCAAATAAAAATGAGATAGGGATAAAAAATAAAATGCCCGCTGCTATAATTTTCTTTTTACGCTTCAAATACTTATTTTTTAAGCCTTATTGCTTTTATTTTTTAATTTTTCGTATTCTTTTTCAATTAAAGAATCGTTGTCTCGATAGTATGCATCGATATATTCAAAAACAAATGCGATACCAAGCCCCAAAGTAGGCCATTTGGGCCATGCATAAATCATGTTTTTACCAAACGCAAAATCATTATTACTGAGCCAAATAATCCATAAGAAAACAACAATTGTTAAATAAACTAGGCCATTACGTTTTGTGTTGGCTCGTTTTTTAGCCAATTTCCATAGTTGCTCATCTCTTTGTTCCATACCAATAAGTTTATACAAAAATAGGGTTTACGCGTGTTATTGCGTAAACCCTATTATAAAATATTGGTGAGCTATAATTACTTTGGTAATACAACAGCATCCACAACGTGGATTAAACCGTTTGAACCAGTTAAATCTGTAGCAACTACAGTTGATGTAGCACCTTTTTCGTCTGTTAAAATTACTTTTCCTTCTTTGATAGAAGCAACTAGGTTGCCACCACTTACAGTTTTTAATGTTACAGATCCGCCACCATCTTTGATAGCTTTTACAACAGCGCCTGCATTAAAACTACCAGCTACAACGTGGTATGTTAAAATTTTAGCTAAGGTTGCTTTGTTTTCTGGCTTTAATAAAAATTCTACAGTACCTGCAGGTAATTTTGCAAATGCTGCATTTGTTGGTGCAAAAACGGTGAAAGGTCCTGCACTTTGAAGCGTAGCAACTAAGTCTGCAGCTTTAACAGCAGCAACTAAAGTTGAATGATCTTTAGATCCAACAGCGATGTCTACAATTGTAGATTGCGCCTTAACAGTGATAGTGCTAGCAGCTATTACTACTAGAGCCAGCATTAAATTCTTGATTTTCATGTATTTGTTTTTTTCTATAACACTTGTTTGAACTTATTGTTCGGTTACTTAAACGATTTAACATTTAAATTACTTTACCCTTTAAATAGGTTACATTACAGAAGAAACTTACATTTTATGTTTAAAAAATTTACAAGCGGCGACATTCTATTATTAGTTGCTGCACTTCTTTCCCTTGTTTTTTCAGAAATTATGTGGTTTACAGGTAATAAAGAACAAGCTCTATTTGTTGGACTTTGGGTTCCATCCATTTTATGTTTTGGTATATTCCTTAAACTAACTAACAAAGAATGATATGACAGACATACTTCCATACTTTGCTGGATTAATTACCCTTCTCTTTGGAGCGGGATGTTTTTTAATGCTTGCAAAGTATAAAAATATAAAGTAGAACAATGAATACTTTACTTAGCAAATTACTAGGTATTTATGATACACTAAGTACTTCAAAAAAATTACATTTTTTTGAAGTTGCTATTTTAAAGGTTTCTATTATTTCATTTGTTGCACACATCGCTTTTATTTTTTTTGAAAACACTTTTAATTTTATTGGACCTAATAGTCATAGTTACTTAAAGGCAATTTATACTCCGTTTAGTTTTATTCTTTATTACGAGGTTTTTTTGCTCGTCATTATCATTCCTAAATCTATCTCTGAATTTATAGGTAAGCAGTTTGAAATCATTGCTCTTATTACACTTCGTAGCTTTTTTCATGACATTGCAGACATAGATTTTACTGCTATTGCCACTATTAATAATCCAAACTTTATTAATATACTTTATGATTTAGGCGCATCAATAATTATGCTTTTTTCTACGTTGGTTTATAATAAAATGTATAAAAAGCATGGTGTAAGTGACGCTCATGTAGATTTAGAACAGTTTATTAAAATCAAAAAAGTGTTGTCCGTTATTATGTGCGGCGTGCTTATTGGTTTAAGTTTTATAAGTTTATTTTCTTGGCTCAACGATGTAAAGTTGGCTTTTCAAAGCAAAACATCTTTTCCAAATCCTAACACTGTTTTTTATACCGACTTTTTTACAATCATGATTTTTGTTGATGTACTCTTACTCATTATTTCATTTATCTATCAATTTTCATTTAACCTCATTTTTAGGAATGCCAGCTTTATCATTACCACCATACTAATTCGAATGTCACTAAGTATGCCAAAGCCCATGAACTACTTAATTATCATTATAGGTTTGACATTTTCGATAGTAACCTATTTTATCTACTCAAAAATGACTGTCGAAAAACTTAAGAGCTAATAGCTTTTTAACTCCTTTTTTACATCAGAACTTTGCATTTTTAGCCAAATCAACTAATTTCACGCGTACAAACAAACATTAGTTAATGGCTAAGATTTTGCTTATTGGTGCAGGGGGACAGTTAGGAACGGAACTCACAAAAGTACTCGCAAATACCTATGGAAATGAAGCAGTTATAGCTACTGATTTTCAGGAATCTGTTAAAAGTAAGTTCGATTACTGCGCTTTTCAAACCCTAAACGTGATGGATAGGGCGGCGCTTGCTGCCATTGTAAAAAAAGAGGGTGTTACGCAGGTGTATCATTTAGCAGCTATTTTATCGGCACTTGGTGAAAAAAATCCGGTACATGCTTGGGACTTAAATATGGGTGGCCTACTTAATGTTTTAGAAGTAGCGCGTGAGTTTGCTATTGATAAAGTTTTTTGGCCTAGTTCTATTGCCGTTTTTGGCCCCAACTCTCCTAAAAACGGGACACCTCAACAGGCTTTTAAAGATCCTAACACCGTGTATGGTATTTCTAAATTGGCGGGTGAGCACTGGTGCGAATATTATTTTAATAAATACGGCGTAGATGTAAGAAGTATCAGGTATCCTGGTTTAATTGGATACAAGTCTTTACCGGGCGGAGGAACCACAGATTATGCAGTAGATATTTACCATAAAGCCCTCAACGACGAAAAGTTCACTTGCTTTTTAAGTGCTGATACGTATTTGCCAATGATGTATATGGAAGATGCGATACAAGCAACCATTCAATTAATGAATGCCCCCAAAGAAAATATTAAGATTCGTACGAGTTATAATTTATCGGGCATGAGTTTTTCGCCAAAGGAAATTTATCAAAGTTTATTGCCTTATTTCCCGAAATTTACAATCGAATACGTATCCGATTTTAGACAACAAATTGCAGACAGTTGGCCCAACAGTATCGATGATAGTGCCGCGCAACATGACTGGAATTGGAAACCCGCATTTGATTTAAACGCAATGACAGCAGCTATTGTAGACAACTTACCTAGCTATTTTAATTACAACAAGCACAAATAATTTTATGTACGATCAATTCAAACCCTTTTTAGTTAACGAAATAGCATCTATAAAAGAAGCTGGCTTATTCAAGAAAGAAAGAATCATTACATCGGCGCAAGCGGCTCAAATTACGATTCAGGGTGGGCAAGAGGTTTTGAATTTTTGTGCCAATAATTACTTAGGATTATCGTCTCATCCAAAAGTAATTGAAGCTGCAAAAGCAGCTATTGATTCGCATGGGTTTGGTTTATCATCTGTACGTTTTATTTGTGGCACACAGGATATTCATAAAACATTAGAACAAAAGATTTCTGAATTTTTAGGAACAGAAGATACCATTTTATATGCTGCCGCATTTGATGCCAACGGCGGTGTATTTGAGCCTTTGTTTGGTGAAAAGGATGCCATTATTTCTGATGCACTCAATCATGCTTCCATTATTGATGGCGTAAGACTTACAAAGTCTATGCGCTACAGGTATGAACACAATTCCATGGAAGATTTGGAAGCTAAATTAAAGGAAGCAGTAGCTGCCGGTGCTGTTCAAAAAATAATTGTAACAGATGGTGCATTTTCTATGGATGGTACAATTGCCCAACTAGATAAAATTGTTGAATTGGCCGAAAAGTATGAGGCCTTGGTCATGACAGACGAATGCCATTCTACCGGATTTTTAGGAAAAACAGGAAGAGGGGTGCATGAGCTAAAAGGAGTGATGGGAAAAGTAGATATTATTACCGGCACATTAGGCAAAGCATTAGGTGGTGCATCGGGAGGTTTTACATCAGGTAAAAAAGAAATTATTGAAATATTAAGACAACGCTCAAGACCTTATTTATTTTCAAATACGCTAGCACCATCTATTACAGGTGCTTCTATTGCAGTATTTGACTTGTTGTCGCAAACCACCGAGTTACGTGATACCCTAGAAGCCAATACACAATATTTTAGAGAAAAAATTACGGCCGCAGGTTTTGATATTAAACTAGGTACACATCCTATTGTGCCAATTATGTTGTACGATGCAGTAATATCTCAAAAAATGGCCGAAAAATTATTGGAAAAAGGTATTTACGTCATTGGTTTTTATTACCCTGTTGTTGCAAAAGGTCAGGCCAGAATTAGGGTTCAAATTTCTGCGGCACATACCACCGCTCAATTAGATCAGGCCATTGAAGCTTTTACAGCCGTGGGTAAAGAATTGGGTGTTATTAAGTAGGTTCAAATCATCCATTAAAAAAACGCTTGTTTGAGGTTTTTTTGCCGTTCATATATATTTACTTAGGCCATAATTGATTTATATTATTTTACATTCAATAAGTCTTTCTAATCAACTACTATATTTTAAATTTTTAAACTCAACGTTATGAAAAAAGTGTTTCTTGTAATGGCTGTCCTTGTATCAGCTGTTTTTACCGTAAGTGCACAATCTGCAGATGATATCATTGCAAAGTATATTACCGCTATTGGTGGTGCCGAAAAATGGTCTAAAGTACAATCCATCAAAATTGAAGGACAAATTGAAATGCAAGGGATTGCGATTCCATTTGTGATGCAAGGTGTTCAAATGAAAGGCACCCGTGTAGACGCTGAGTTTCAGGGCAATAAAATCATTGATATTACAACCCCTTCTAAAGGTTGGTCTCAAAATCCATTTGGCGGTAAGGCTACTTTAAGCCCAATCACAGATGATGAATTAAAACAAAAATTAGATGATTTAGATATTCAAGATGCGTTTATCGATTATAAGTCAAAAGGTTCTGTTGTTGAATTTTTAGGAAAAGATGAAGAAGATGGTAATGAGTACCATAAAATTAAGATGACCACTAAAAACGGCAATGACAAAACTTATTTCTTTGATATTCAAACCAATTTAATTTATAAAATAGAGTCTGTTGTAAAGCAACAAGGACAAGAAGTAAAGTCTGCTGTTAAATATTTGGATTATCAAACACTTGATTTTGGTATTAAAATGGCTTTAAAGCAAGACCAAGGTCAAATGATGATGGTTAATAAAAAAATCATTGTTAACCCTACTATTGATGCAGCTATTTTTAATGGCGGTAACTAATTTATTATTTAATTGACCTCACACTTTTTTTATGCATAAGAAAATATTTTTTTCTGGGATCTTTTTGTTGTTTGCTCTTTTAACAAGTGCACAAACCACTATTAATTCCTCTTATTTTCAGGTAATGGCTGCAAGGTCTTTAGGCCCTTCTACCATGAGTGGAAGAATAACGTCTATTGATGGCATTACCGCCGATGGTCAATTAAATTTATATGTTGGAACAGCAGGTGGTGGCATCTGGAAAAGTCAAAATGGAGGACTTAGCTTTAAGCCTTTGTTTGATAAATATTGTCAATCTATTGGTGCACTAGCTATTGAGCCAGGTAATGCAAAAGTTGTTTATGCAGGTACCGGTGAAAGCAATATGAGAAATTCTGTCTCTTATGGTGATGGACTTTACAAGACAACCGATGGTGGAAACAACTGGCAAAAAATTGGGCTAGAAGGAACAGAGCGCATCAGCAAAATTATTGTTGATCCTACCGATAAAAAAACAGTGTATGTTTCGGCGCCTGGTCCACTCTGGAATAATTCTGCAAATAGAGGATTGTATAAAACCACAGACGGTGGTAAATCATGGGCAAAAATATTATACGTTAATGAAGAAACAGGTTGCGCAGATATTGCGATGCATCCAACAAAGCCAAATGTAATCTATGCATCTATGTGGCAGTTTAGAAGAAAAGCGTATGCATTTAGTTCTGGTGGTCCGGGCAGTGGGTTGTTTAAATCTTTGGATGGCGGAAAAACTTGGAATAAACTTTCGAAAGGATTACCTGCTGGTGAATTTGGTAGAATTGTAATTACCATTAACCCTTCAAAACCTTCGGAGCTAATGGCAATTGTTGAGGCTAAAGAATCTGGAATTTTTGTTTCTGAAGATGAGGGGGAAAATTGGAAAAAATTACCTACCAATGAAAACTTAACGGCGCGTCCATTTTATTTTAGCACACTCGTGTACGATCCAAAAGATCCAAAAAGAGTATACCGCCCAGCTTACGATTTTCAATTTTCTTCGGATGGTGGAAATTCTTGGAGTGGCGCATTTACAGGAGGTGTTCCTCCGCACGCAGATCATCATGCGTTGTGGATCAATCCATCTAATCCTGATATGATGTTTTTAGGTACAGATGGTGGTATTTATATGAGTACGAACCGTGGTACTGCTTGGAGTTTTTTAAATAACCTTCCGGTTGGTCAATTTTATCATGTATCTACAGATAATCAAACGCCTTACAATGTTTATGGCGGATTGCAAGATAATAATAGTTGGATGGCTCCTAGCTCGGCACCAGGTGGTGTTACTGCCGTTGATTGGAGATGGATTAATGGTGGCGATGGATTTTGGGTACAACCAAGTTTATTAAATTCAAAAGTTATTTTTTCTGAATCACAAGGCGGTGAAATTTCAAAAGTAGATTTAACTACGGGCCTATCATACGGTATACGTCCTAAAAAATTAGAAGGTGACGACGAGCACCGTTGGAATTGGAATACGCCGATTGTTATGGGCACTTCAAAGAAAAAGAATGCTGCTGGAAAGCCGGTTTATAATTTATATACGGCTGCTCAATATTTATTTAAGTCTACGGATGATGGTAAAAACTGGGAAAGAATTTCTCCAGACTTAACAACCAACGACCCTAATAAAATAAATCAGGCCGAAAAAAATACGGGAAGCATTACAGGCGATAATACAAGTGCCGAAAATCATTGTACTATTTTTACCCTTGTACAAGATCCTAAAAACGAAAATGTTATTTGGGTAGGAACCGATGATGGCAATTTGCAATTAACCACCGATGGCGGTAAAACATGGCAAAACAAAGCCCCTGCTATTTGGAAAACAGGCGTTCCAGAAAAAACTTGGATTAGCAGTATTGAAATTTCTTCTTTAGATTCAAAAAGAATTTATGTGACGCTTGATAACCATATGTATGGAGATATGAATACCTATGTAGTGATGAGTGCTGATGGTGGTGTTACATGGAAGAAATTTAGCTCACCAGAATTTACCGGATTTGCACATGTTATTAGAGAAGATATTGTAAATGAAAAGCTGTTATTTTTAGGAACAGAAATGGGTTTATTTATTTCTTTGGATGGCGGTAATAACTGGATGCGTAGTAAGTATCAAAATATGCCTTGGTATAATTTAGTACGCGATATCAAAATTCAACCACAAACCAATGATTTAGTAATTGGATCGCACGGAAGAGGCATTTATATTATCGATAATATTGAGCCACTGCGTGAACTTGTAAAATCGGATGTTAACCAACCGGTTAAATTTTATCCAGTTCAAAATTTCAAATACGCATACACACCACAATTTCCATTACCTGCCGATAATTTAACAGGCTGGAATGGTGGTAGCAATGCGGTAGCGCCTACTTTTTATTATTATTTAAAAGAGCGTAGCAATACCGGTGTGAAAATTGAAATTTATGATGCTTCCAATAAAAAAATCAAGGATATTAATGGATCAAGTTCAAAAGGATTAAACCGTGTTTATTGGGATTTAACCATTAATGCACCAAAGGTTGCTCAAGGTGGCTATATTGCTCAGTCAACAGTTTTATTTTCTTCGGTGATTGGACCAAAGGTTGATATTGGAACGTATAAGGTAGTGCTTAAAACAGATGGCAAAGAGTATGTTCAAAATATTTTGATCGAAGCCAATCCTGCAAAAGGCTTAAGTGCGCAAACGGTAGGTTTATTGCACAAACAAAGCATGCGTTTATATCAGTTACATGAGCGTTTACACACACTAATAGATTCTTTAGATAAAACGGTAAAGACGATTTCGTTAGGAGACACTTCGGCTACTTCCGTTAAAGAAAAATTGAGTAAGTTGGACTTATTTAAAAGAGAGATTGTGGAACTCAATAGAAAATCAATTTTCTTTGATGAGTTTAAATACCGTAGACGTGTAAGTGATTTATATGTGAGTGTTGCTAATGGACTTGAGCCACTTTCTCCTATTCAAGAAAAAGGAATCGCTGTTTTAGAAGATCAGTTTTTAGTTTTCCAAAAACGCTTTTTTGACTTGATTAAATAGTGATTGTGGGGCACCTGTTAACTTTTAACAGTGGTTTGTAAGCTGTTACGAGGTTTTATTGTGGTATGATTAAACATTAAAATATAAATAAGCGCTGTTCAATTAAATTTAGGCTCTAAAATTTATTGATGGCTATTATTGTTTTTTTGTTACTTCATTGGTATCTATCCCTTTTTGGTCAAACATTTTATTTGCACCGTTATTCGGCGCATAAAATGTTTACTATGTCTAAGTTTTGGGAGAAGTTCTGGTACATGTATACTTGGATAACGCAAGGAACCTCTTATTTAAATGCCCGTGCTTACGCGATACTGCATAGAATGCATCATGCCTATAGTGACACTGAGTTAGATCCGCACACGCCGCATTTTTTTAAGGAAGCATTTACCATGATGATGCACACAAGAAAAATTTATAATGGCGTGCATACGGGTACCATTCAGGTAGAGCCAAAGTTTGATAAAAACTTTCCAGTGTATCCAGTAATTGATAAAATCGCAGACCATAATATTACTAGATTATTTTTTGCAGGATTATACATTACATTTTATGCCTTTTTTGCAACGGAGTGGTGGATGTTTTTGTTACTGCCTATTCATTTTTTAATTGGTCCTATACAAGGAGCCATTGTAAATTGGGCTGGACATAAATATGGTTACAGAAATTTCCCAGACGAAAAAGACCAGTCTAAAAATACTCTAATCATTGATTTTTTAATGCTGGGTGAATTGTTTCAAAACAACCATCACCATGCGGGAGCCCGTCCTAATTTTGCTACTAAATGGTGGGAATTTGACCCTGTTTATCCTGTAATCAAGTTATTTCACAAATTGGGTATGATACGCCTTATTGCCATCAAGTATTAATGATCACAGGTAAATCATATGGATAGCACAAGACAAGATATTGTGGTCGTATGGTTTAAGCGGGACATACGACTTATAGACCATGAGCCCATTATGTTGGCTCAAAAGGAGAAGCTACCTATTCTTTTTGTGTATTGTTTTGAACCCTCCATCATGGGTTATGACGATAGTGACGACAGGCATTGGCGATTTGTGTATGAATCTTTACAGGATCTAAAAACCAAACTGTTACCCTATAATACCCAGGTTGCTATATTTTACCGGGAGGCCTTATTTGTTTTTACCGCCTTGGCTAAACAATACAATATCAAAGCTGTTTATTCGCATCAAGAAATTGGAAATAAACTGACTTATGATCGTGATATTAGTTTGCAAAAGTATTTTAAAGAGCAGCACATTCCTTGGCACGAATCGCAACAAAACGGTGTTATTCGAAAATTAAAATCCAGAAAAAACTGGGCAGCACTCTGGAATCAAAAAATGCAATCGGCACCTGCAGTAGCAAATTTAGAAAGCGCATCGTTTTTAATTTTAGATGCAGCTTTTTACGATACCATTAAAGGACCTGAGCTTCCAAAGCAAATTACTACCCATCATCCTTCATTTCAGCGTGGTGGCGAAACTTTTGCTTGGAAGTATTTACATAGTTTTTTACAGGAAAGGCATCAAAATTATTCACTACATATTTCAAAGCCACTACTGAGTAGAAAAGGTTGCAGTAGAATTTCACCCTATTTAAGTTATGGTAATATTAGTATGCGGATGGTGTTTCAGCAAACCATGCAAGTATATCCAACCTCAAATAGTAAAAGGGCGCTATCAAATTTTATGTCACGTTTGCACTGGCATTGTCATTTTATTCAAAAGTTTGAAGATGAGTGCCGCATAGAATTTGAAAATATAAATAGCGCTTATGATAGTATTGTCAAGCCTGTTAACGAGGCTTACATTGAGGCATGGCAAACGGGAAAAACGGGTATACCCATTGTGGATGCATGTATGCGCTGTGTGGTTGCTACCGGTTATTTAAACTTTAGAATGCGTGCCATGGTGGTTTCTTTTTTTGTTTTTAATTTATGGCAGGATTGGCGGTCCTTACATTTTTTGGCCAAACAATTTTTGGATTATGAACCCGGCATACACTATCCACAGTTGCAAATGCAGTCGGGTGTAACAGGCATTAATACGATACGTATTTACAATCCGATCAAAAACTCTATGGAGCATGATCCGGATGGCGCATTTATTAAAATGTGGATTCCGGAGCTCGCGGCTATTCCTTTAAACTTTATTCATGAACCCTGGAAAATGAGTTTAATGGAGCAGGAATTGTGTAAGACTATTATTGGTATTGACTATCCGGCACCTATTGTGGACGTAGAGCTTACCAGAAAATATGCAAGTGATCAAGTTTGGGGACTCAAAAAAACAAGCAAAGTAAAAAAAGAAGCGAAACGTATTTTAAAAAAGCATGTGAATACCTAGGTTAAAGGTTTCATATTAATATTTTCGTTGTAATTTTATTCATGCGTTTTACTTGTTTATTAGGTTTGTTTTTTATTACTGCTCATGGCTTTGCTCAAAATGACTCTTCAAATTCTTTTAAAATAAGTGGCTATATTGAATCGTATTATAGTTATGACTTTTTGAGGCCTGGCAATAACGAAAAGCCTGATTATAATTACAATTATAAAAAGCACAATCAGCTCAATGTTAATTTGGCTTTTGTTAAGGCAAGCTATCAGGCAAAACGATTAAGGTCTAATTTGGCACTCATGACTGGTAATTATGCCATGTATAATTTAAGTGCAGAGCCTAATTGGGCAAAACCCATATTTGAAGCAAATGTTGGTGTCAAATTACTAAAGGATAATGATTTATGGATAGATGCCGGGGTCATGCCATCTCACATTGGTTTTGAAAGTACAATTGGAAGTGATTGTTGGAATTTAACAAGAAGTATATTAGCCGAAAACTCTCCTTACTTTGAATCTGGTATCAAATTAAATTACACCAACAAAAAACAAGATGTATATGTAGCACTACATATACTTAATGGATGGCAAAAAATAGCAATTACAAATGATAACCAAAAGCCAAGTGTTGGTATACAAGTAAATTATAAGCCTAGTAGTAGCTTGACACTTAATTACAGTAATTTTTTGGGTAATATCAATACGGGAGGTGCTAGTGCATTTAGGACATTTCATAATTTATATGCTATCTATGATGCATCACCAAAACAGGCATTTATTTTTGGTTTTGACATAGGCACTCAAAAAACAAACAATACTAAAACTGCAGTTTGGTACACGCCAGTTATTATTTCAAAAATTAATTTGAGTGCCAAAAGTAAAATAGCTGCAAGGCTTGAATACTATAGCGATAAGCAGCAAATTATTATACCTACCGGAACATCAGGTGGTTACCAAACATTTGGGGCTTCAATAAATTACGATTATCAAATTTCTCCAAAAATATTATGGCGCTCTGAACTTAAAAAGTATGATTCAAAAGATCCTATTTTTAAATACACACAAAATAGCCATGAACAAACAACGGCCACTATGGCACTGATTGTAAAATTTTAATGAATCCTATTTATCAGTTAAGGTTTTTATAAAACTGATAATATCTTGTTTTTCTGTTTCTGTCAAATTCAGATGATCAAATGGTAAAGTTTGGTATTCTAATTGCATGCCTATCCCATTGCCCCCACCTAATTCATAAAACCTGATAACTTCATCTAAACTCTTGTAAACTCCATTGTGCATATAGGGTCCTGTTTTTTCAGCATTTCTAACAGTAGGTGTCTTAAAAGAGTATTTAAGTTGTTCTAACTGATTCAATTTATATCTTCCAATATCTGAATCGACAACCGCATTTTTCCAAATTGGACTTTTTGGTACACCAATTACTTCCGATTCTGTGGTGTTGTACCATGGTGGAACAGTTCCATTATAGATTGGAATAAAATGGCAGGTGGCACATTTTGCTTTTCCTGCAAAAATATTGAAACCATTGATCTCACTCTTTGATAATGTAGTTTCTCCTTTAAAATATTGATCAATTTTTGAGTTAAATGGAATTAAACTTTTAACATAGGATGCAATTGCATTTCTTATTTCGTAAGGTGTAATCGTTGTTTTATTAGGAAATGCCTTATTGAACAAGTCTTGCATTTCTTTATTCCCCTTTATTTTATTATTGATTTCATTAGGCGATAAATTAAACTCATCAGGATTTTTCATTACATCCTCAATTTGATTCTCAAGATCTTGCGACCGCATGTCATAAAAAAACGATTTTTGCAAGGCAGCATAATATAGTGTTGGCGAATTTCTTTTAACACTCGTACTATGCACATTTGCAAGGGACGTCGTTTTTTGATCTGTAAAAGCTTTTTCTGCATTGTGACAGCTAGCACAACTTAAGTTATTTGATTTTGAAAGTGAAGTGCTGCTAAATAAAACTTTTCCTAATGTGATTTTTTCTTTTGTAGTTTTTGAATCTGCAAATGGAGTAAAAGCATCTGCATTAATTTTTTTCCCTTGCATTAAATCTGATAACGTCCCATAAAAAAACTTGTTGCTTTCGAAATATTTATTTTTAGCGATTACCTCTTTAAATTCTTTCTCAATTTCTATACTTAAGGGCATTAAGTGTTGTTTAATATAGGAGAGCCTATTAAAACTGTTAAAGTCCTTATTTTGGCTAATGTAAACTTTATTACTTTTCAATAATGCCAATAATTTAGGGTTTAGCTTTTTATTATTGTAAGTGCCATATAAATTATAAAACTCTTCAATTCCCTGAATCGAGGCATGTGCTTCATCAATTGAATTAAAACCAACAGGAGAGTCAAATCCAGTAATACCTAGTGTAGCAATTCTAATAATTTGATGTTGAATAAGTTCATAAAAATGGTGATCTTGAATTGGTAATTGATTAAAATTTTGAGCAACGAAAAGAAGATCTGTTTTTAAGATGTTAACTTGTTTTGATATTTCTGCTTTATCTAAACTATCTTCATAGACAAGCTCTTCAATTACTTGAAACCCACTAGGATCGTTTACCATGTTATCGTCTGTTTTGATCTCAGGTAGCGCAGGTCCATTAATTCTTCGTGATAAACCCTGATAATAGTATTCGATAAATGGCTCAATTATTTTGTACTCTGTACGTGCTTTTTTGAAACTTGCAATTAGAGCTGTTTTATTATCTGTACTGTCTAATTCAGATAATACTTTAGTAAGGCTTATGGTTTTTTCTTTAACCGTATCATGAATCAAGGATTCAAAGGTTTTATAACTTTTAACCCCACAGTAAATAAAGAATATGAATATGCTAAAAATAATAATTACTCGCTTCATTGGTATCAGGGCATTAATGAAAAACCCTTCATATAATATTATATGAAGGGTTTTTCAGTTATTCTAGTGAAATTATCTTGGAACTTTTGTAATTAAAAGCGTTTGACCTCCTGACTTGTAAGATTGTACAGAAGTTGCTTTACTTGGGTTTAAAAATTTATCACCATCAACCCACGTATGTGCATGAATATTAATGGTAAAGGTACCAGGTACGCCAATTACATCTGAAATATCTTCCATCGCACCATGCTCCCAAATACCAAATTTGTCTTGGTTTGCTCCAGTTGGGTTGTACTTAGAATTTTTCATAGCAGCATCTTTATGGGTCATATCCATAAATACTTTTTTAGCACCAGTTGCAATGTTATATTGCCAAATAAGTGAATTGTGTGTAGCTTCTGGCCAAAAAGAATCACCATCTTCTTGAATGTATACGTAATTTTCAGTTACACACAAGTTATCAGGGTTAATGATGTCTGTACCTTTTACATTTGCACCAGTAGGAGAAACATCGCCATCAGCAACAATTTTTAAAACACCTTTTAGTGGATCTGTTGCATCTAATTTTAATTGATACATTCTGCCCATATATGTTTTTTCTGTAGAACCATTTACACCAGTAGCAACAAAATATATTTCTCTATTATTAGCCGCTGATCCTTTGCGGTAATCTAAATCTTCTACACGTGCAAATTGAATAGATTTTAAGCTTGTGTTTAAGCCTTCTATTTCTGCACCAGTCAAATTTTTAGCATTCGGTACTTCCACAAATTCAACAGGGTAGTTATTATTCCAAGTCATTGAGGTTTCAATTTGATTTTGATCCACTCTTCTTAGAACATACAATTTTCCATTATCCAAATCACCAACTGTGTTAGAAACATATAAGTATACTTGTCCATTGCTTGCATCTTCACCTAAAATGATAACTGTTTTACCAGGATAAGCAAGTTTTGTTAATGGAACAGCGTTTTCACCGCTGAATTTGCCAAGAGCTGGCTTAACCCTTGTTTGATTTGACGGATTAGCACTACCTATTGGATCAATAGCATGGGTCATTGCATTTACATTTGACTCACCTGTGGTTAAAAACATAGGACCAAATCCATGAATTTCAGGTGTTGCCATTGTGGCTGAACATAGTCTAAACATGCCACCATCAGTATTTACGATGTAATCACCTTTTACGATATCTAATTTTTTATTTAAATACAATCTTGAAACAGCCCAAGTGTTTTCATGGTTTGTAACCATGATGTAACCAGATCCATCAGGATTTTTAATAAAACCTTGTCCATCTGGCGCACCACCAAATACCATATTGCCTGAGTTAGGTATCACGTCTTCACTACTTACTAGCGTGTGTACACCTACACCAGCAAAGTCAGCTCCCATTTTGATAAAAGATGGAGTGATAGAACGGTTTTTAAATTCGGCAGTTTCGGTAGGAAGTTTTGCAGTTTCGTCATTTTTTTTACAGGATACCGTAAGTATTGATATCGCTGAAATGACAGAAAATAATAATTTACTGTTTTTCATTGCTTTGGTTTTAGAAAGTTCAAAGCAACTTGTTAACTCAAAATTATGTAAATGTGAACTTAATGTTATGAAAGTTTTATAAGTACTTTATTTCCTGTGTAATATGTTTTATTTTTTTTAAATGAAGTTTCAGTTTATTGGACAAATCAAAGTATTACACATATATTTAGCGGGGTAGCTTACAATAATTTAGTTTTTACTTAAAAATCTTAATCATAGCTTAAATTTTGACAATAAAGTAATATATTGTTTCTAAATATATACTTAACCCCGACACATGAAAAAGCTTATTGGTCTTACCATCTTTTTATTGATTACAATTCAATTTTCTGTAGCACAAAGTGCTAAAATAGATTTCTCCCAAAAGCCTCCCAATCTAGATTCACTTTTGCCTAAAATCAAAGCAGAAAAAAATGATAGTGCTAGATACTATTTAGCCATGAGTGCTTTAACAATTTCGGAAACAAATCCGGTGGAGGATATGCACAATTCTGAAATTATTTTGTTGCATGGACAAAAAAACAATGATTTAGTATGTCAGGTGCTTGGCTATTGTTGTTTGTGTTACGATTATATTGCTTTTGGTAATAAAGTTAAAAGTCTTGAGTTTGGAATTAAAGCAAATCAGGCCGCAGAAAAATCAAACAACGACCGCCTAAAAACTTTTGCGAAAGCCATGTTAGCGCTCACTTATTTAACAATGGGAGATTTTGAAAAGGCCGAATCGTACAACAAAGCAGCGATGGAAGCGGGTTCTAAATACGAAACAGATATTATTTCTGTATGTGCCGTAAATGATATGGGCACTATTTATTTGGCAATGGGAAAAATTGATTCGGCACTTGTGTATACACAAAAGGCATACGAAATGGCCATTAAATCTGGCATTAATTACTGGTTAACTTCTACCTATTTACAGTTTGGCTCGATTCATGCTGCCATGAAAAATTCTTCTTTAGCACTTAATTATTGGAATTTGGCACTTAACGAAGCCAACAGAATTGGTTCTCCAAAATTTGTGAGCACTGCATATAATGCAATGGCTCAATTTTATTATGCATCCAATCAACCAGATTCTGCAAAGTTATATGCTACGAGGGCCATTTCTAGCGTAAGCAATACGGCATTTTATACGCTCAATGTAGATCCGGCTAAGCTTCTTTTAAATATTTATCGAAACTCAAATGTTGATAGTGCCTTTAAATATTCTGAAATTTACCGAACTACTAATGATAGTTTATTTAATATTAGGTCATTGCAGCAAGCCCAATTAATGGCTGTAGAGGAAGAGGCTAGACTCGCAGAATTAAAATATGAAGAAGAAAAATCTGACGAAGCGCGTAAAACTAATTTAGAATACACGTTTATTGCCATTGGAATCGTTAGCTTTTTTATGATCTTTTTAGTTTTTAGTAGAAGCTATATTACCAATCCAAAAATCATTGAATTTTTAAGTGTTATTGCACTTCTGATAGTTTTTGAATTCTTTAATTTATTAATACACCCGCTCTTAGAAAAAGTAACCCATCATTCACCCGTATTAATGTTACTAGCCCTCGTATTATTAGCTGCACTGCTTATCCCTTTGCACCATAAGCTTGAACATTGGGCGGTGCATAAGCTCATTGAAAAAAACAAGCAGTCAAGATTAGAAGCAGCTAAAAAAACGATTGAGCAACTAGAAAAATCGGTATAATTTAAAAGATAGCAACATTGACGTCTGTATTTTCGTCGATTTTGTATTCTTTTTTTAATAATTCTAGAAGTTCTATGGCTCTTTTGTAGTGCCTGTCTACGCTGGGTAATAATACAACCTTTAATGAATTATTAATATGGTTTAATCTATTTGCAAATTCAGTTAAAATGAGCGGGTCGGTGGTTAATAGTTTTGCATTGTCTGCCACCGTGCCAGTTGTTACGTTGATATAATATTTTTGATCAAAAATGGAATAGGATTTTTCTCTTGCTTTAAATTTTAATTCGTCAACAAAATTGCTATACTCTTTTAGATTGTCTGATTTTACCCAGTAGTCAGAAATTTTGTTGCTAAGCTCTTGATTTTCTACAAGTCGCATGCCACCTGCATTTTTTAATTGAGCAGAAGTTCGCTCGCTTAAATTCCATCTTAAGCCACCTGCTGTTTTTAAATTTAAACGGTATAAAATTTTTATTGTATTAGCATCCCAAACATTATTGTTTAACAATATCGTAGAAGTGTCTAATTTTCCCGTTTGAATGGTGTCGTATTTTACCAAACTATTTAATATGGTAGTATCTTTTCTAAGGTCTTCGTAAAGGCTTTGCATGTATTGTTTTTCACGATTCCCTTCAATTAAATGCTCACGTTGATTTTCTGCAAAAAAGCCAAGCGTTACCGCTGCAAAAAGCATGATAAACTCTGTAACATATTCTTTCCATTTTTTTGGATGATGCGAGTGGTGATGTACTTCCATTATTGTTTTTTTTAAAATTCTTTTTTATTTAATTGAGAGAGTAGTTTTGTGTTTAAATCTTTTGCTGTTTGCATTACATATAGGTAATAGCCGCATCTACTCTCAATTCTATTTACCAATAACCTAAATTCTGGGTCAATAATCCTTTTTCTTAACACGGGAATCGTTTTAAAGTCTTCTAACTGAACGGCGTTTGATCTAGATTGAAATGGAAGTTTTTCATTTGTAGTAATAACAAATCCAAATCCAAAAGTTTTGCTTCCAAACTCGTGGTTATCATTGTCTAATAGGGTATTGTTTACTACAATTTTACCGTATAAAGCTTCGTAATACTGTGCAATGAGTTTTTTGGTTTCATTATTTTTAATAAAACTTAAACTGCCTGAAGAAATAGTATTTTTATATGACGCATTATTAATAAAAAGAGCAATACCAAATCTAGTATTCACATAAATTCTAACTACTGAATCTACTAATTGATTTTCACTGATTTCTTGATGACTAAATGCAAAAGAAAGATCTTTCATTTTTTCAAACTGAACCAAAGCATTGCTGTATTCATCAATTCTATTTTGAATTTCGACGGAATCTTGTTTTAAATCATCAATCATGGTAATCAAATTCTGATTTTTATGATTATCAATAACCTGATGCTCCCTTATGTTTTCGGCAAAAAAACCTAGTGTTACGGCTGCAAATAACATGATGAACTCCGTAATATATTCGGACCATTTTTTCTTATGGGTAGGATGGTGCGGGTGATGTACTTCCATAATTTTTGATATTATGGTTGAAAATAAGATATTATATGATTTAATCGGGTTAAATAATTATAATTTTAGTCCTGAATATTGCAGTGTCTTTTATGGTTAAAATCGCTTTTAGCCCCATCTATTATCACAAGCTTCCTGATGGACATCGTTTTCCGATGTTAAAGTATGAGCTTATCCCAGAACAACTATTGCATGAGGGTACGATTACCCAAGAAAATTTGTTTACACCAAATATCTGTGATGCAATTGATGTTTTGCGCACCCACGATTTAGATTATTACAACAAATTGATTAATCAGCAGCTAAGTCCTTCGGAACAAAGAAAAATTGGTTTTCCTCAATCACCAGCATTGATTGAACGTGAATTAATTATTACCAGAGGAACCATTGATTGTGCCTTATTTGCTTTAGAACATGGATGTGCATTAAATATAGCTGGGGGAACACATCATGCATTTGCCGAAAGGGGAGAAGGATTTTGCCTTTTAAATGATATGGCAGTTGCATCCGATTATCTTCTTCACAAAAATTTAGTTGCAAAAATATTAGTGATAGACCTAGATGTGCATCAGGGTAATGGTACGGCCAAATTAATGGAACATGAGCCTAGGGTTTTTACTTTTAGTATGCATGGAAAAAATAATTATCCATTTCATAAAGAGCAGTCGGATTTAGATATTCCGCTACCTGATGGCATTAGTGGTCAAGAATATCTAGAAATTTTAGAAAAGACACTACCCATGTTATTAGAAACTGTACAGCCTAATTTTATTTTTTATTTATCAGGTGTAGATATTTTATCGACCGATAAGTTTGGAAAATTTAATATTAGTATAGATGAATGTAAGCGAAGAGATGAACTGGTTTTAGACATGGCTTATGATAATAAAATTCCTATTGCAATTGCTATGGGCGGAGGTTATTCGCCAGACATCAATGATATTTTACAGGCACATTGCAATACATTTAGACTGGCGGCTAATTTATTCTAGTAGCATATAAAAGATTGCAACAATTAGGTTAGCGTATGCTAAATGATAACCATTAAATTAGTTGTAGACTATAATAACCAATAGCCGTAAAAATGGCACAGCGTAACAACACCCCTAAACTGCACCAAAATACCATTTTATTGGTGGGTACATTAAAGCCTACCCCAATACCAATACTTATAGGAGCTCCAACACTCATTGTTCCTAATAAGCCTAAACCAATAACGCCATATTTCTCCCAAATTTTTAAGACAAATCCTGGCTCTTTTGTTGCTTTTGTAGATTTTGGTTTTCTAAACTTGCTTATCCATTTTTTAATGATGTCTCCTAGGTATGCTGCTACAAAAACACCGATTAAGCCTCCTAGTAAACTGTAGGAGAATATTTCTAGTGGATGTAGCTTAAAGGCAAACCCGGCAGGAATTGCAGCATAAATTTCAAAAGTAGCTAAACCAATTACAGTAAGAATCTTGTACACCATTATTTTGGCTTATTTATGCCTAGGCTCAAAGGTATTATTATGTAGTGTAAGTTTTACTCTTTTAAATGATAATAATAATTTAACAACTTGGTAATATGCTGACACTAATTTGCCAACCAATTTAACAATACCAAATTGGCAGCACGAATTATTTCATTAAAAGATTTTTTCAAGCTGTTTCCGAATAATAGGATAATGGATACTTTACCATTAATTAAAGTAGAATTAATGGTAGAAATAAATTTTGAAACCTTTGGACAGGTTCAATTCACAGATGATGATGGAAGACGCTGGATTAAAGAGTTTGTGGGAAATAGTTGGTCAAAAGAAATTTATTTAAGACAACATAAGGAAATTATATTTAGGGTCTTTGTCAATAATACATTTTTACAAAAGGGAAGAAAAGTCACTTTAATTAAAAAAATAAATAACGAAGTTATCGATCAAAAAGATTTTGAATTAAGCAGTGACAAATTGTTTGAAGGGTGGTTTAGACTTGGTTAGTATATCTTAGTTAATATTATAGTAATAATTATCTAACATTTTGTTAATAGAGCATGAGTAATTTTATATCTTAAATTAACATCATGTCAAAGATTTTCTCTACAATCCTTGTTTTTTTTACGCTGCAAATTTGTAGTGCTCAATCAATTATCAATTTAAAAGTAATTGATAACGAAAAATTAAACATGCCAGGCGCAACTGTTAAATTGGTTCCTGGAAATTATTTCAAGGTTACCAACCAGCTTGGAGTAGCTAGTTTTCAGCAAATTAAACCTGGAAATTATACTTTACAAATCTCATATGTAGGCTACCAACCTAAAGAATTAAAAGTCAATATTAAAGCCGGTGTAAATGAATTGACTGAGCAATTGACCGAAGGCGTTACTATCATGAAAGATGTATTAGTACTGGGTGACCGCTTAAAAGGACAAGCAAAAGCACTGAGTCAACAAAAAAATAATTTAAATATTACCAATATCGTTTCTTCTGATCAGATTGGTCGTTTCCCTGATGCTAATATTGGCGATGCATTAAAACGTATTCCCGGTATCACCATGCAAAACGATCAGGGAGAAGCAAGAAACATCATCATTAGAGGTATGGGACCAGAATTGAACTCAGTTACCTTTAATGGTGAGAGGGTTCCTTCGGCAGAGGGTGATAATAGAAGAATTCAGCTTGATTTGATTCCTTCCGATATGATTCAAACTATTGAAGTGAATAAAACATTGACTCCTGAAATGGATGCCGATGCTATTGGTGGATCCGTTAATTTAGTGAGTAGGGCTCCTTCAAATGGTCTTCGTTTATCAGGTACACTAGCAGGGGGTTATAATCCTATTCGTGATGGATTTATTGGAACTGGTAATTTTATCATCGGAAACAGAAGTAAAAATCAAAAAGTTGGATATTTGATTAATGGTTCTATTAATTCAAATGACTTTGGTTCTGACAACGTAGAGGCTGTTTGGTCTAAAAATGCTGCTGGTAAAGTATTTGTATCTGATCACGATGTCAGGAAATATGATGTTAAGCGCGTTAGACGTTCATTATCTGCATCTTTTGATTTTAAATTGGCACCTTCTAGCACTATCAGTGTTGTTGGATCATACAATTGGCGTGATGATTTAGAAAATAGATACAGGCTAAGACATCGTTTTAGAGGTGGTGAAACCAATCTATTATATGATGCAGCTGGAAATATAACTGGTTATAACAATGGTGAAGTTTTACGACAAACAAAGGGTGGTATAAATAATGACAGAAGTGAGTCAAGAAGATTAGAGGATCAGCGTGTAAGATCATTACAAGTTAAAGGTGATCATTTATTAGGAAAGGTAAAGATGGACTGGAGTGTGCAATATGCAAGAGCTTCAGAAAAAAGACCCAATGAAAGATATGTTTCAATGGGAAGAAGATCTATTCAAGTATCTCAAGACATTAAAGATCCATATTTTCCATTGTTAACAAGTACTACTGATTTAAGTTTATATACAAGATTGAATGAACTTACCGAAGAATTTCAAGACCAGTATGAAGAGGATTTAAATGCTAAACTAGGTTTTAGCATGCCATTATCAGATAATGGAAAAAGTATTTTGAAATATGGTTACAGATTACGTACTAAAACAAAAGTACGTGCCAATAGCTTTTTCCAATATGCACCAATTGGTGCGATGGCAGCAAATTTTGCCAATATCAGTTTGCTAAAATTAACCAATCATTCTGAACCTGGTTTTTACGCAGGTTCAAAATACAAGGCTGGTAATTTTGTGGATGCCGGATATTTAGGATCTATTAATTTTAAAGATGCAGCTAGCTTTAGAGAAACAGATGCGCCTGCAGAATATCTTGCTGGTAATTTTTCTGCAAAAGAAACGATTCAAGCTGGTTATTTACAGTTAAATCAGGAGTTTACCGATAAATTATCTATGGTTGCTGGTATCAGATTAGAAAATACGTCTTTAAACTATACTGGAAATATTGTTGAAAATGAAACAAGTTTAAGAGGAAAGGCTACCAACAAGAATAACTACCTTGATGTACTACCAAGTTTAAATTTTAGATACCAAGCAAGTGATAATCTCATTTGGAGATTGGCATACACCACTGGTATTGCTCGTCCAAAGTATTTTGATTTAGTTCCCTATTTTAATGTGTTAACAAGTGATCAAGAATTAAGTGCTGGTAATCCAAGTTTAAAGCCAATTAGATCTAATAATGTAGACATCATGTTTGAAAAATACTTTAAGTCAATTGGTATCGTATCTGGTGGTATTTTTTACAAACACTTAAATAATTTCTTCTACACTTATAGAGACGAAACGTACAATAGACAAGAATTTGCAACTGATTTCCCTACAATTGCAAATAATCCAATTTTGGCAACTGACAATTGGCAGTTTTTACAAAGAAGAAATGGAAGTTCTGTGAATGTATTTGGTTACGAAATTGCATTTCAGCGTCAATTGGATTTTTTACCTGGATTTTGGAAAGGATTTGGTATCTATACAAACTATACTTATACAACATCAAAGGCAAAAGGTATTTTTGATGGATCTGGCGATTTGATCAGAGAAAATGTTACTTTACCTGGTACGGCACCACATATGTTTAACGGATCATTATCTTATGAAAATAAGAAATTAGTGTTACGACTTTCTGCTAATTTCACCTCTTCTTATGTAGATGATAGTGACGATGCAGGTTATAATGCTGATCCATTTTTTGATAGGTATTACGATAAGCAATTTTTCTTAGACTTTAACGGATCTTACGCCTTTACTAGAAAGTTGAGAATTTTCTCTGAAATTAATAATATCACCAATCAAGGCTTAAGATATTATCAAGGTATTAAAGAGCGCACAGCACAAACTGAGTTTTATGGTGCCCGTTTTAATATGGGTATTAAATTTGACTTAGTTAAATAAATTAATTTTTAAAGTAAAATGGTAGGCATAATTTTATGCCTACCATTTTTTATTTATGTATAATCCTAACCTTAAATATATCGTATTTCTTTATCTGTGTTTAGTGAGCTGTACCACCACCACAGATAAACCTTTGCAACCTATTGTAATTACAAAAGCTGTTTTTGGAGATAGTGATGATCCTGCAATATGGGTGCACGAACAATTTCCTGATAGTACTATCATTCTTGGCACTGATAAAGACAGTGAGAATGGAGGTATCTATGTTTTTGATATCCATGGAAAAATAGATTCGGTGCGATCTAAATTTAATATGAAGCGTGTTAATAATATTGACATTGCAAATCATTTTAGCTATTTAGGCAAAGACATTGCAATTGCAGTGGCAACCGAAAGAGATAGGCATTCTATTCGAATTTATTCAATTCCACAAATGCAAAACATTGATGGCGGCGGGATAGAAGTATTTAAAGATGACACTTTAAACTTACCAATGGGTATTGCTTTGTATACCAATCCAGAAAATAAAAAAGTATACGCCATCGTAGGAAGAAAAACAGGCCCAAATAATGGCTATTTATACCAGTACTTATTATATGATAGTAGTGGACTCGTAAAAGCCAAACTAGTTAGAAAATTTGGAAAATTTTCTGGTAAAAAGGAAATTGAATCTATTGCAGTTGATCATGAATTAGGGTATGTATATTATTCTGATGAGCAATATGGTATTCGAAAGTATTATGCACATCCTGACAGTAGTAATATTGAGTTAGCACTATTTGGACAAAATGATTTTAAGGAAGATAATGAGGGAATTTCAATTTATAAAAGTGCTAAAGACAGTGGTTATATTTTGGTAAGTGATCAATCTGCGCATGCATTTAATGTATATAGTCGTGAAGGCTATAATAATAATCCCCACCAACATCGATTGGTTGGTAGGTTTACAGTAACTGCAAAAAATTCAGATGGTTCTGAAATATCGGCATCAAAATTACCAGGATTTGCACAAGGAATTTTTGTTGTAATGAGTGATGATAAAACTTTTCATTACTATAGTTGGGAGCAAATTAAGCAGCATTTGTTCTAGTTGATAAATGATTTACCACAAACAAAAAGGGTCCCAGCCGTATTATTGCTGAAACCCTTTGCTGTATTGTGTGGGCCCACCAGGGCATCATCCTGGGACTCCCTGATTATGAGTCGGGTTACCAAACATATAGTACTAATACCGATAGCCAAAGCTTTACGGTTGTATATAAGTAGGTTGGCTGTATTGTTATTCTATATAATAATAAAGAGGCTTTAAAAGCAGGCACTAATGGCCTGCTTTTTTGATTTTAAGAGACTTTATGACAAATACCGACTTAAATCAGACAAATGGTGGGGGTAGAAAGAAAGGTGCAAAATTCGGTAGTTGGTATTAAATTTATATCATAACTTGATGAAAATTTACGATATGAAAAGAATTTTCTATGCAAGCCTTTTAGCTTTGACGATACTATTATCTTATAACAAAACTTTAGCTCAGTCTAGCGTTATTGGTAATCCAATAAAAATTGGAAATTTACTAGTTGCTCAGCATGATTTTCCAAACAAAATGAATTGGGAAGATGCAACAAAATCTTGTTCTTCTTTAGGAAATGGATGGCGCCTTCCTACTAAAATTGAATTAAATATTTTGTATAAGAACCTGGGTAAAATTGGTAATGTAGCTAATGATGGATATTGGACTTCTACGGAGAACGGAAACGAAAGAGCGTGGAGACAATATTTATTTCAAGAAGGCTATAGTTATGACGATGTTAAATATGGCTCTGGATATGTTCGAGCTGTAGGTAATTATGGGGTTGTAAAAGTAGTTCCATCAAATTCATTCAATTTATCAACTAATAATATCACAGAGTCAAGTGATTGCAGCGATATCGTCAACGCTTATGAAATAGCAGTAAGAAAAAATATTACAGCCTTGCGAAAAATTAGGAATAATGGCTATGTTTCTAAAGATGAATTTATTAATCTTGACAATGATATAAGAAAATGGCAGGAGATAGTCATGAAAAAATGTGCATTTGACCTCAAATATGCGAATAGAGTTGTTAATATAATGGAACAACTTGAATTGGGCTATAATTCTACCTTTCCGTCAATTAAAGAAAATAGTGTTTCAAATACAAACAATAATTCCAAGAATTCATCAAATTCTTCATCATCAAGTTCTAATAATAAGCAATCGTCTAATTCAATAAAAAGCGGAGAAAATACAAATCAACCGATTAAAACTACTAAAAAAGAAGTTGATTTATCTTACGAGGTTCTTTCTCAAATTGTATCTTGCAAATCTTGCGGTAGTTCCGTTACTGTAAAAATGAATGTTCCAAGATCTGATGAATTTAAAAAGTCATTTAATCAAATTGGAGGTATAACTAGCTCAATGTGTGGTAAATGTAATAAGACATCATCATTTACCTATGAAATGAAAGGTGGAAAATTTGTAAAAATAAATTAGTCCCTATTTTTTATAACTAAATATTTTTTGCAAAAAAATCATGATATGAAAAGAGTTTCCTATGCCCACTTGTTGGCTTTAATTTTATTATTTTCCTTTTACAAAACCAATGCTCAATCTAACATAATTGGTAATCCAATAAGACTAGGAAATATTGAATTTGCTCAATATGACTTTCCTAATAGAATGAAATGGAATGACGCCAATCGAACATGTTTGAATTTAGGTTAGGGATGGAGATTACCTGTAAAATACGCTGTCGTTGACCACGCCATAGCGTTTTTCTTTGACCCCTTTTCATGTTGATTATCTATGCTAAAAATGGTCAAATGAGAGCGATATAGCATGGTCAATATGTGCGTTTTTCCACCCTACTATTAAAATTCACAGGGATAACTATGGTAAGACCAGATTTGTATTGTGGATTACTGAATCTTCAAATTCACAAATAGTTAAAAAGATCTAACAGCTCGAACAGAATATTTGTAATTCTTACCGACATAATCCTGACCAACAGAACCATTACTGAATCCCTGTACCCATATGCCGATGTCATCCTTAGATGTAGAACTTAAATAGACCTTATCCAAAAATCCACCAATCTTTGTCTTGTTTCGATATAGGATTTTCAGTTCAGCATTCGAAGGCAAACGCCAACCTTTACCGAGTTTAGCGCACGCTGCTTTAGCCTCATCTAGGGTCATATCGTCAGCAAAATCAAATTGTGCAACTTCTAAATTACCAATCTTTATTGGCTTGCCTATTACAACAGGTTTTGGCGTTGTTTTGACTATATTTTTTTTAACAGGCTCTTTAACAGGCTCTATATTTTTTACAGCACGGACATGAAGGACGTTGTCCGCAAAACCAGTATACTGGGCACCGTTTCTAAAATACTGATGCCAAGCACCTCCAAAATTTCCACCCTCTGTTGAACTCCAATGATCTCGTGCGTAGCAATTATGTGTAAATCCTCCAATTTGATCTTGGTTTTCATAGAGCGTATTCAATTCATCCTTTGTTGGTAATCGCCACCCATTGCCAAGCTCAGCGCATGCTGCTTTAGCATCACTCAAATTCATCTCATCAGGGAAATCAAATTGAGCAACTTCCAAGTTACCAATCTTAATAGGGGTTCCTATAATTCCTGAATTTGTTGATGACCCTTCGTTATTTGAAACAGAAGAAAAGGTAGTATAACTATCTTCGTCAATAATTATATTTCGACTACAATCAACAATAATTTTAGTTACCCCATTAGTTGTCAAAGATTCATAAGTTACTCTAGCTCTTGTGCTAGTCAATAATATAACACTAGGATTAAAATAATCAAGGCCAGTATTACTTTTTAGTCTACTACCCATATCACTAAAAGTAATCGTTATATCAAGTTTACTATTAGAAAATTTCTTTCTAGATTCTAAAAAATTTAATACTTCCCCCTCAGATCTAAAAACAGTATAGGTTTGGGAAAAAAGGGCAGTGTTAAAAATTAAAAGGGTGGCAATCACAAAAAATGTTTTCATATTTGATTTTTTATAAGGATAGTTTTATTGATTTGATCGACAAGTTTAAATAATAGCTATGATTATCCTTGACTGTAATATAGCAATTTTCCGAAATATAATTCTCTTTATTACAATTCTAGTTACTCAAATTAATAAGTTACTTCAAAGGGACAAGTATCAAAATAGAGGTACATCATATTCTAACAAGAAAAGATCGATTGATTATGGGTACTTAAAATAACTTTGTTTTTACAAAAATAAAGTTATTTGGATTTTTAAATTCGTAATCAATTAAAAAGATCTGACGGCTCGAACTTTGGCATTTTTTCCTTTATAGATGGTTTCTAGATTGCCATCACTCCCACCACTTAATATCCACGCCATTTTGTTAGAAAATTCCTCCGTAGAACTCCAAATGCCATTGCTACGTCTCTCAGAACCCCAAACCTTTGACTGGTTTCGATGTAAAACACTTAATTCTTTTTTTGTAGGTAATCTCCAACCATCTCCTAAAGCTTCACATGCTAATTTTGCTAAATCCCAGTCCATTTGTTGAGCAAAATCAAATTGCGCCACTTCCAAATTATTAATCATGATAGTTGTCCCTATTACTTTTTGTTTGTATGATGTTGAAAAAATACTTTCTTTGGCAGAATCCCCTCTATTGATAGTTCTAATTGCACGAACTGCCCAACCATATCTAGATTTAGAGACGGCGTTACCCTTTGGGCCATACATGAAAGTAACAAGATGGGCCAGGTTGCCATCCTCCGTAGAACTCCAATAAGAAGAATTATCCTTAATACCATTTAAGTTTGTATTATTAAGATATAAAATATTAAGTTCCTCTTTTGTTGGTAATCTCCAACCATCTCCCAAAGATTCACATGCTTTTTTAGCCTCTTCCCACGTCATTTTTTCACCACCAGGAAAATCATTTTCAGCTACTTCAAAATTGAATATTTTGATTGGTGTACCAATAGTTTTTATTCTAGTATTTTTTTCTTCTATTTTAACTTGTTCTAGACTTTTTTTTTCTTTTATCGGTTCTTTAATCGGTTCTTTGACCTCACTGTTAGCTACCCCTGTCTTCACCGCTCTTACATTAGCTGGATACTTTTTCTCATAGTCTGTTTTTATTCCAGTTTTGAAACTTTTACTCCATGCAAGAATCAGTTCGCCATCGTTGGTCATCTGATTCGCTGATTGACTTATACTCCAATAACCACTTTGTTTAAAGTTGCCTATCCGACTTTTGTTTTCATATATCAAATCCAGCTCTTCTTTAGTAGGAAGTCTCCAACCATCACCCAATCGTAAACACTCTTCTTTAGCCCCCCACCAGTCTAATGGTTCAGGCATGTCTTTACTGGCAATCATGAGAGTGCCAATAGTAATTGGTGTGCCAATTATCGTACTTGCATTAGGATTGTACTTTATTATTTTCTGGGTTTGGTTATTACCACCAGAAAATATACTAGTACAAGGCTGAAAATTTCTTTTGGAAGCAGATTCATCTTGTAATTCTTGAATAGCTCCACGGGATGTCCTAACGACTAAAAACTTCATCTGACCAACTGGAATATTGACAGTTAATCTTTCGAAGGGTCCATATACTCCTTCATTCCTTATACTCCATGTTCCACTAACTGTTTTAACGATAACACCTGATCGATTATATTGGACAAAGGTTAAACTACCTGTTCCATCGACTAAATTCAATTCGTACTTTTCTCCATTTTGATTAAAAGCACAAAATGAATTAGTACTTTGTCCAAAGGATGTGAGTAAAGGGAATGATAAAATAAAAATAAAAAGCTTTTTCATAATTCGAATTTTTGAATAATAATTCTATAAACACATTATAAATAAAACCCTACGGTCTGATTAAAATTAAAAAAACCTTGATAATTAAGTTTTTTAATGAATGTAGCAAATGAGTTCTCATTTGATTAATATCTGTAACACTTTTTACAAAGCACTGTAGTCTTAGTAGTTGCTTATGAGCTGTTTTTTTCATTACCTTTTCAACTTTCAATCCGTTCTCAACTAAGACTGCCTCCACCTTATCGTTTTCTCATTAGCAATTGTCTAAAATTTAATTACTTAGATTTAAAATATTTTGATCTGGCTATATTCTTATCTCACTCCTGAACCATCACAACTTTTGCAAATTTCAAAGCGATCACCATGACAACGCAAGCAAGTATAATTTTCATCACAAATTCCTGGTGCATCATTCCAGTTCTTATATTGACATTTTCCAGTTCCTTTGCAAATTTCACATGGTTTGTAGCCTGGTTTTTTGATATATCTTCCATTTATATAAATGCGTTTATTAATATCAAAATCGTTTATGTAGTGTCCTTTAGAGTCATATGGCTTACACATGATGCAAACTTGACTAGAATTATTGTTTGAGGAATTGCCAGATCCAGAACCACTACTTAAATTTCCTGAAGTAGAACTTGAGGAAGAATTACTAGATTTTAACGACTCTGATATCAATGCCATAGCAAATGCAGACTCGACTGCGGCATTTTTTCCTATTTCAATAAATTCATTTAATTGTGTCTTTGTCATTGAACCATTTAACCATTCTTCTACTGTAATTCTAATTTCATTTATTCCTTCATCAATCATCTCTTTTGTTGATACTTTGACTCCCAGCATTGAGCCATATAGTTGCTTGGCATTAACTTTAGCAAAAAGATCCTCAAATCTTTTTTTAATTTCATACTTCATGTTACTTCCACCTCTCTTCAAATTATTAAAGTCGAAATCTTGAAAGTCATTATATACAATTTCGTCTCGTTCATTTATTCTAATTTGAACTTTATTTAATTTGACCATGGCCTTGCCTTGAATAAATGTAAAAGCTTCGTCGTATTTTGGTGATATTATTATTTTCCCTTTATTATCAATTAAACCCCATTTGTTGTTATTTTTTACTTGCGAGGTGCCATTCGGAAGCTGGAGAATTTCATCATATTTAACTTCAATAATTAGATTTCCGTTGTTATCAATCAATCCCCATTTACTATTATTTTTTACGCGTGCACAAAGATTCACGAATGGATATATTTCATCAAAAAATGGATTGATTAATTCAGAGCCCGTTGAATTAATCAATCCATTTTTTGACCCTGTTCTAACTTTAAAAATTGAATTAATTTCTGTTTGACTAATTTGATCATATTTTGCTTTTGTTGATTCTAATGCTGTAGCTGTATTTAAAAGTCCCCACTTATTATTTATACAAAAAATTGCAAAATCCAAATTTTCGGAAGCGCCGAATTCGCTTAATTTATCGTATTTTGGCAGAACATATGAAGAGAGTCCATAATTAATGAATCCATATTTATTCCCGCTTTTTATTACTGCAATATTTTTTCTAAAATTTATATCATCGACGAAAGCTTTACTTATGCTTACTAAAGTATCGCTATTTGTAATTATACCATACTTCCCATCAATACGATATACTATTAGATTCATTTTATTTGCAAGATCATAACCGAATGCTCTACTCTGCTGATTTGAAGATTTTGAAATATTTGTTATAAATGTTTCATTATCAATTATTTCATCAAAATTTGGTTTGATTAATTCCTTTCCAATAGAATTACAAATTCCTGTTTTACCATTTTTGGTAACTAAGTAAAAAACAGATTTATTAATTTTAATTGGTTTTATTTTATCGAATTCAGGATTTATAAAGACTATTCCCTCTCTGCTTCTTACCCCCCATTTACTATCAAATTTAAAAACCTCTTCTCGTGAAATATTATTATTTAGAACTTGTTCTGGTTTGGGCTTATTCATTTTTGGAATAAAATTTCTTTCAAATGCCCATTTATTTACCACATCTGCTGGTAGTCCCATTCTAGAGATTCCACATACATCGCAAAACATTAGTATCTTATCATTAAATTTCTCATTTTTCATTTTTTTCTTTAATTTCTCACAAGCTTCTCTATCTCGAATTTGAAATCTGCATCTTTGAACTAACATTTTTAAATTACTATCAAATTTGTTTGATTTAAAAGCATCGTAATATTTTTCAAATAAATCGATACAATCATCACAATCAGGAGATAATTTCGTTTTATAAATCGACTTAAAATATTGAATTATTTCAATTGGTTTTTGTTGTTTTAAAAATCTGAAATCATCGTAATTATCAAGATTATAATCCCCTAATTGACGGTCGTATTCCATTATTGCTCGATATCGTAAATATTTTAGACTTTCTTTTGCCTGATTTTCACTAAAACATGTTTGATATTTTTTTTCACATATTTTAATTAAAGACACGAGTGGTAAAAACTCATCAATTGAGAATAACATTTTATTTTCGTAGGCTTCTCTGTATAACTGTAACGCTTCTTGACATTCTTCACAATTTGGAGCTTGTGATAAAGGAGCATTATAGTTATCACTTCCAATTGAATTTATTATTTTAAGAGAGTCCGTTTCGATTTGAGCCTGTAAACTATTACCAGAAAATAATGTAATAAGCAAAATGGCTATATAAAATTTAATTTGATTCATAGTAACATATTTATGTGAATTTACGAATTATAAATTGGGTTTTTATTTGGGACAAAAAACTATTTAATGGTACTTCATTTGCTTTCATAATATCTTAAATTAAATAATATATCTAACTTCCTTAAATAATTTTTATCTCTTCCCACGTTAATTCATACAATTGGTAAAGCATTTGATCAATTTCTTCATCGGTTATAGTTATTTGCACTTTTAACTCCAAAGCTTTTTTTGCTTCAGTCGTTAAGTAAGTTTCTCATTCTGCTTCTTCGCTATTCGTTAATTTTACATTATATCTGCAATCTTTTTATAATAAAAGCTAGAATAATATCATCTCGAAAAACACCTCCCCCAATGTTTCCGAGGGTTTCAAGAAATGACTTGTGGTGCAAATTGTGGTGCAAATGAAAAAAGCAGCTACAAAAAAGTCACTTAAAACTTGATTGTAACTGCTTAATTATCAATGTGTGGGCCCACCAGGGCATGATCCTGGGACCCCCTGATTATGAGCAATTAAAATCTGTTTTCTTATCTTTTCATTTCTATTCTTTTTAATTGATATTCAATCCCTTACATCATTTTTTCTTTTCTTTCTTTTTCCTTGTTTTGCATCCTTTTGCCTTAGTTTTTGCAATTTTTTTGCAAATGGTTAAGTATGACCCAATAATTCATCAATCAAATGGGAATACTTCAACTTCATGAAAATGTATAGCATCTTGTTGAGAGCTGTTTTCTATCAAATTCTCAATTTCTTTAGCAATTCCATATAGGAATTTATTGAATTCTACATCGGTCTCCATAAACTCAATTTCGTTTGGTTGAAGTCTACTTTTATGGTTCATTATGTAATATTTAATATCCTCCATATTTTGACTATACTCATGACTAGCGTATTTATAGGCCTCTGATATTGGGTAGGTAAAATCCTTCAATTCATCATTACGCCATCTGCTATATGCATCATTTACAACACGTTTAACTGCTAACTTCATTAGACTATTGTCCTTAGATAATAAGTAAGAATTAAGAATAGATATTGCAGAGTTGAAGTTCATTTTGTATGATTGAGTACGATAATAATATACTTGAATTGTTTACATTTCTAAGTTAACTAATTTAACAATATTTCCAAAATCTATAACTAAATCTACAGCTGTAAGATTTTAGACTAATATAATAAAAATGAAAAAGATATGATGACACTATAAACGAACTAAATAGAATTCAGGAAATTACAAGATTACGTAACTTACTAGGGTTTGATATTCAAATAGATTTTGGCTCATTTGACCAGTTTGAGGTCAGAATCCGCCAAATGGTGGGGATTGTAAGAAAAACTCAAACATTTGGTGATTGGTATTACAATCGGTAAATTGCTAGAAATTTAATTATAATGAAAATCAATCTAAAGTTTTTTCAGATTCTATTAATTGTGATTTTATTTTTTTCTATAAAACTAAAAGCCCAAACAAATCTAATAGGCAGTACAGTAAAAATTGGACACCTTGAAGTCGCACAAAATGACATAGGAACTATGAATCATGACCAAGCAGTAAACGCTTGTGCTGATTTAGGTAATGGTTGGAGATTACCCACAAAGGAAGAATTAAATATATTGTATCAAAATCGTAATAAACTTAAAGGGCTTAGTAGAGGGTTGAGTTATTGGACTAGTTCTGAGGGTGATAAAAATTATTATTGGATTGGTCCATTTTTTTTAAAAGGCACCAATGATGGTGGAGCTTTTGTAACTGATGCTTTTGTAGAATGTGTTAGACCCGTTCGTGATTTGGTAAATGTTAATTCAACTGCCGTAACGACTAGAAATCAAAAACTAAATGCCGCAACCTTGTATGGAAAGACTAAAAAGTCAAATACAAAAGTACCCTCTGGAATAATTGATGGAGTTTCACAACAGGATTTACTAAATGCGCTCTTTGCAGATGACCTTAAACCATCTTCTCAAAAGTTAAATAATTCCAAACAATCAACTAGTGCTTCGGAAAAAAAATGTACATATTGCTGGAAAAGACAGAAACAAATTAGGAGATTTGATTTAGCAAAAGACATTTATGTTGAGGACCGTGGCGATGCAGAAATGAGACCAGGTAGTGTATTGTGTAAAGACCGTTGTGGGGGTTCAGGTAGAATTGTGGAGGGGGCATTTAGTTCTAAGTCACTTAGAGTTTGCAATACTTGTAAGGGGAGTGGGTGGATAAAATGTAATAACTGTAAAGGAACGAGTTTTGTTAAATAACAAACAGATTTGCTTATTTACTTTTTTAATATCAAAAAAATGAAAGAAAAATTGTCAAATGGATTAACAGGGATTGCAGGCGAGTATTTTGTAGCTGCTGAATTATCCTTGAGAGGGTTTATGGCTTCCGTCACATTAAGGAATAATGAGAGTATTGATATACACGCATCTAAACTAAGTAACAAAGACAAAATGTTTGCAATTCAAGTAAAAACAAGTCAAATTAATAATAGGAAATGGATTTTGAATAAGAAATCGGAATTATCAAGTTCTGATTCACATTATTACATTTTTGTTTCATTAAAAGGAGAGTTTGAAAGACCTGACTATTTTATTATACCAAGTAAAACTCTTTCAAAGATTGTAAAGTTGTCACATAGTAAGTGGTTAAAAACACCTGGAAAAAATGGACAAGCTCATAAAGATACTGATATGAGAAAGTTTGAAGATATTAAGGGAGAATACTTGGAAAGGTGGGATTTGTTGAATTAAGAATCTGAATATATTATGCCATTTAGTCATACAGCTGTAAATTAGCTTGTATGAAAACTACATTTAACATTGGTAAAGAAAAGTATTTTAGGCTTTTTTCAATTTTTGAAAAAGGATTAAAGAACTATAGTAAGATATTTGAGAAAGAGGATTATATTCTTACATATGTAATCAGTAAGACTCTACTTTCAAAGGATTATGAAGTGGCTGTAACCCTATCAATTAAAAAGAATCCACTTTGGGTAAAGTATTCTGATGAACCCCGAAACTTAAAAACCCTTCTGCAATCCTATTGTAATTATTTTTCAATTAAAGACATAAGGATTATTCGTCCATTCAAGAGATTTGAAAGGAATGTTGCAACACCTCATATTTCAATCCCCTTAGAAGATAGAATATTTTTTGAGTTTTTCAAACACCAGTCGTCTCTTGATTTTTTAGATTAAAAACTAGTGATTGCTAGTGTTTTTGAGAAATTTTACAAATCTTAAACCAACATCCTTGGCATGATACAAGTAGAGCCGTATATTAGCCATAAACAATTTTTATGGAAAAATACATAGGGTATGTACGAACAAGTACAGGAAAACAAGTTCTAGGACTTGAAGAACAAAAATCAAGAATTAGTCAGTTTATTACTTCAAATAATGATTTTCTTGTTGATATTGTGTCCGAACAAGAGTCAGGTAAGAATAATGAAAGAGAAGGTTTAGAAATTGCAGTCAACCTTTGTGTAAAAAACGGATATACACTGCTTTTTACAAAATTAGATAGACTTAGTAGAGAAGTAGAGTTTTTATTTACGCTCAGAAACATGGGAGTTAAATTACGTTGTATAGAACTGCCTGAGCTTAATACCCTTACACTAGGAATTTTTGGTAGTGTTGCCCAATGGGAAAGAGAATTAATCTCATCAAGAACAAAAAGAGGATTAGAAGAATTAAAAAAAAGAGGTGTGAAACTAGGTACACCTCAAAATTTTACAAAAGAGGGGAGGATTAAAGGGTTAGAGGTAGTAAAGTTTAATAAAACATCAAATGAAAATTGGAGAAGGGCTAAAACCTTTATAGAACATTTTCAAATGAAAAATGGTTACGTGAATTTAACTGAAATATCAAAGGAATTAAACTCTAACGGGTATAAAACAAGAAGAGGGTGTAAATTTTCAGCTATTGCAGTGAAAAGGTTAATCGTAGGAAATTAGCCTCAATATTTACTTTTTCTCTACAATTTCAATTTCTTCTTTTGATAATTGGTAAAGCTCGTATACTAGCTCATCAATTTCATTTTTATTTTTAAGTACCAAGTTTTCAGAATTTATATTTTCTAAAATTTCACTTACTAGTTCAGTAATACTTATTTCTATTTTTTCATTTCTCTTTATGGGAATTTGATGTAATTCATATCCACTAATTGTTGGGTTTTTGAATTCGTCATTGAACCACCAATTAATTAATTTTGAATTCATAACTCCAACAATGAACTTCAAGTTACATTTTTCATCTAAAATTTCAGAGGTTACATTTGTAGTATCTAAACAGAAGAATTTATCATTGTCATATGTGGCTAATAACTGACCACTACTATTAATTCTTTGAGTAATAATTTTTTCTTTTGCTAAAAAAAGTTCCTTAGAGTGTGGAAGGCAACCCGCTTTTTCTTTCATTAAATCTGGTCGATACCATATGAATTCATTGTCGTAATCAATTCGGTATGCTTTTATGTTTCTACCACGTATAACTTTATAAAAGTCTTCTCCTTTATTGACCTTGTATAAAAATCTACTATCATCACTTGTTTTTATACCTCTAGAAAAATGGACAATCTCTCCAAGTTTAGTAGCATCCTTTTTAATTTTTGTGTAGATATCATATTTTGTTGAATCCCAGGTTAAGTTAATTTTTAATTCATCATCTTTTTGAATTATTTCTTTCGGTATTTCAACTTTTAATTTGAAATTTTCATCGTATAATGAAATGAAAGATTTAGGATTATTGTCAGTTTGAATAATTACTGTTTTTACATAAGCGTCTTTGAATACACCAAAATCTAACTCAACTAAAAAGCTTAAATTTAATTCATTTAGTAGCAGTTTTCTTAATGGTAAAAAACTAGTTGTAGACACCCATGTGTGAGGAATAATTAAGCATATTAAACCTGACTTGTTTTTTATTTTTGAGCCTAAATCAACAAAAAAGGCATATAAATCAGTTTTGTTTTTATAAATTTCAAATTTGTTATAATATTCTCTTTCAGCCTCTGGCAAATTTGCGAAATTAATATATGGAGGATTACCTATTATTAAATCAAATCCAATATATTCTCCATTATCATTTAATACTTCAGGAAATTCAAATCGCCACTCAAAGGCATTTTCAAAAATAATATTTGATTCAATTATTTCTCTTTCTGATTCTAGTTTTTTTAGTTGAATTTGCGAAATTTCTAATTCTTTAACTAAATCCTTGTTTATCTTTTCACCCCATTGTTTTTGAATATTTATTTCTGCCGTTGTTTTTTCAACTTTGCCACGTATTGCTTGTATTTTCTTTTTGAATGGGTTGTCTATTTTTGTTTTGAAGTCGGATTTGATGTCACTTATCAGCTTCTCCATTTCCCATTTATGTTCTTTGCTTTTGGCATTACGGTATGAATCAACAGCTGCACGATAATTTTCTATTGTCCTATTACTTTCCTTTAGTGCATCACTTATATTTGAATCAATTGGAAATCTACTAACTAAAGAGTTCCCACATTTTATATTAATGTCAATATTTGGTAATGTCTCAAGTTCAGTGTCGTTTTTATAGTAAGAATTTTTCAATAATTCAATCCACAATCTAAGACGACAAATTTTTACAGAGTTGGTATTTATATCTACACCAAAAAGACAATTTTCAATAAGAGTCTGTTTTTCATTAAACAATGTCTCTTGGACTCTTTGACTTTCCCTTTTTGTTGGGTTATAATCAAAAAGTTCTCCTTCATTATCAGTTATAATTAGTTCGTCATTGACTACTTCAATTTGATATTCTTTAAGTCTTCTCCCATTTTTATCTAAAAGAATATTCAAATCACTTTTGACTGCAATTAACTCATTCAAAGCCGACACCAAAAAGTGTCCAGAACCTACCGCAGGGTCGCATATTTTAATACTATTGACTATTTCATTGGCTTCATGTAGGTCTTCAATTTTATTGTAGATTTCCTCAATAGTTACACAATTCCACCCCTTTTTAGAGTTAAACTTTTGAATTATAGATTTCCGAATTGTCTCACGGCTCATAAACATTGTTATGTAACCTGGTGTAAAGAAAGACCCATCTTTATATCCATTAATTTTTTCAAATATCAGACCTAGTACAGAGGCATTGATGAGCGATTTATTTTCCTCCTGTATTTCTTCTGAGCCAACGCTCGTAAAATCATATGCATTTAAGAAACTAAATAGGTATTGCAGAGTGGTTAGCTCTCCCGTTAATTTTTTTCCTGAATTGTTTTTTAATACTGTAGTAGAAATTATTGGAATTTGTTTATTATCTCTTAGGTTACTAATAAACAGTGTAGATTGCTCAATTTCTGTTGGTTCAAATAATGAACTATTAAGGTAAGGGACTTTTTCAAATGCAATTTTTACATCTTGATTTCTTTCATCAAATCTTTTAGCTAAAACCTGAAAGAATAAACTATTAAGGTCATCATAATTCTTTATTTTGTCTAGGGTAAGAAAGGAATAAGATTTGTCTCCTTTATGATATGAAATCAATTGTGCTTCTAAAAGCTTTAGGAACAGAATTCTATTAATCCAGGTTATAGATAATTCAAGCCCAATATTATACAACTGTTCTTCATATGTCAGTCCATATTGAGTAGGGCGTCCAAGTTGCTTTATTTTATTTAGACTATCTAGTTGTATAATTGTATCTTCTATAATACTAGCTGAATTCCTTTCATTTATAGGATTCCGTTGAATTAATTTCTTACCTCCATCTTTGGTTTCTATTAAACCTATTATGTGAAGAAGCTCACTGTAAAAACGTTTATCTAAACTATTGCTGTCATTAATAAATGGTAATTTTAAGAAATGTTCTGGTGACAAGACCTTGTATAATGCAATAAGTGCGTTATCGTCGGTTTTATTGTTATTTCTTAATGCATCTTTATAGTCTTGTATATTAAAATATGTAAATTCTAATTCTGAAGTTATTTCATCAATGAAAGGTTCAGCAATTTGTTTGTAAAAGAAATCCGTTTTTGTATCAGATAATCTTCCATTCTCAAAATCAAGAAATTTCTTTTCTAAACTTTTGTTTTGAGCAAATTGGCGTTCAAATACAACAGAATCAAAAATGAACCATTCGTTTATATTGGTTGCAACCAAGTGTTTAATTTCAAGATTGTTTTGTGTTATTCTCTCACGTAGGTAATACAACACTAATTCTTGTAATGCTTTCGCATTCATTTTCTTAGTGGTTATCATCTCATTTTTATTAGTTGGACTTTTTGCTTCTATAATAATACCAACTGAATTTTTTGCTGTACTTCCATTGTGAATAACTAGGTCGTTTCGGCCTTTTGTATTTATAAAATACGAAGGGTCGTAATAAGTTTTCTCTAGAAACTTTTTAACCAAATTTTTATGAAACTCTTCGCTTTCTGAATTATTAACACTGTCAAGAAGGCTTATAAGATTACTTTTGAAAGTTTCTATATCAGTCCTGTTTGTTGGAGCTTTTAGATATGCTTTATTTAGTGCTTTTCTTGGTGTAAGTTCCTTTAGAATCATAGAGTTAAATATAAACTTAAAGTTAGCTGATAATATAACATAATCAAGAATGGCGCATTAAAGCTAATTTAATTTGAAACTATGTTGGATTTCATCAGTGTTCACATTATGACACAACTTGTTGCATGGTTTTTTATCTGAAAATGTCACATTTAGTACTACCTATTTAATCTATCATTTTATAGGTATTGGGTTATTTTTCATTTTTTTGCATCCTGTTTCATATAATTTTTGCAATTTTTTTGCAAGAAAAAAGGGTTTACAAAGGAAATCCTTTATAAACCCTTGATTTTCATGTGGGCCCACCAGGGCATGATCCTGGGACCCCCTGATTATGAGTCAGGTGCTCTAACCAACTGAGCTATAGGCCCTGAAAATTTGGTTGCCCAAATAATCATGAGCGGCAAATGTAAAATATTTACCCTTAACGTAGGGCATCAATGTTGTCAATTTGTAAAAAATAATGCGCTTAATTTGCAGCATGGTTACTCCTGTAAAAAATATCATTTTTGATTTAGGCGGCGTTTTAATCAACCTCAATTATCAACTAACACGTAAGGCTTTTGAAAATTTGGGTGTTGCAAATTTTAATGATTTGTATACCCAGCATCACGCAAATCCATTATTTGAGCAGTTAGAAGTGGGTGCCATTGAGCCGGAGGCATTTTACGAGGCCCTCAGGGAAGCCACTGGATTGACCCTTTCTAATGACCAATTGGAAACTGCCTGGAATGCCATGTTGCTTGATTTTCCAATAGAACGCCTACTCTGGTTGGATCAAATCAAAAACAAGTATAATATTTATTTATTTTCTAATACAAATGCCATTCACTACAAGGCATTTACTAGTATATACGCCCAAACTGCCCCTATAATTGGCCTAAACACTGATTTTAACCACTTTTTTAAAACGGCATATTATTCCCATACACTAGGGCAAAGAAAGCCGGAACTTGCTGCTTTTGAGGCGGTTATACAAGATGCTAAACTAGATCCAGCCCAAACCCTGTTTATTGATGACACAATCAGTAATATAGAAGGGGCTCAAAAAGTGGGCCTTAGAACCCTATATTTAAGTGGGGGTATTACCGTTCAAGATCTAGGCCTTTAAGGCTTAACTTCTTCAAAATCAATGTAATCTTCTTTGGGAGCCGGCTTGGTAGCCTCTGTTTTTGCTTGTCTTTGGGCCTGAGCAGCCTGTTCTTGTTGCGCCCTGGCAGCAGCGGCTTGCTGCGCTTGCATTTCTTTTAAAGTGCTTTTTATTTGAGAGCTGGCCTTACTTACAGGCACTACCACGTTAAATACAAAGCGGTAAAGCGCATAGATTAAGAAGCCGTAAAAAAGAAGTTTCATCATAATGGTAAGCGTAATAGACTACAAAGGTAAGGACTCTACAAAAGCAAAATTTGGAAGTTTAGGCCTAAAAACACTATATTTGCACTAGAAAATGAAACAATTGAAGGGAACGGCTACCGTTCCCTTCTTCTTTTTTAATATGTCTAACGAATTACAAATAGCAAAAATTGAAGCCTTAATAGCGCAGCTCTTACAAGAGGAGCCTACCTATTTTTTGGTTTCTATCCGTATCAAACCTACCAATAACATTAAAGTGTATTTGGACGGCGATCAGGGTATTGCTATTGAAAAATGTGTTCGCTTTAACAAGCAACTCTATAAACTTATTGAAGAGGAAGGCTATTATCCAGAAGGAGATTTTTCGTTAGAATTGTCTTCTCCAGGACTCGACGAACCTTTAAAATTACACCGTCAGTATGTAAAAAATAAAGGCAGAAATATAGAGGTTATGTTCAATGACGGAACCACAAAAGAAGGTTTGTTACTTGAAGTAACAGAGTCAGATATTTTGATGGAACACACAGAAGGAAAAGGAAAAAAAATGGTAACACAACAATTAGTGATTCCGTTTTCAACCATAAAATCAACAACGATTCAAATTAAATTTTAAAACTTTTGAAACTTTAAATAAAGCGTTATGGCTAGTATTAATCTTATCGAAGCATTCCAGGAATTTAAAGATGCAGAGAACATTGATCGTCCCACGATGATGAAAGTGGTGGAAGATGTATTTAAAACATTACTCCGTAAAAAATATGGTAGTGATGATAACTTTGACGTTATCGTTAACGCCGAAAAAGGAGACTTAGAAATCATCCGTCGTAGACTGATTGTTGAAGATGGTGAAGTGATAGATCCCTTATCTGAAGTGGGTTACAGCGATGCCATTAAAATTGAACCCGACTTTGAAGTAGGGGAAGATTTGTATGAAGAAATTAACATGATTGACTTTGGTAGAAGAGCTATTTTGGCTGCTAAACAAACTTTAGCAAGTCGTATTAGCGATCTTAAAAAGAATGTCCTTATTAAAAAATATGGTGATCGTATTGGTGATATCATCAGTGCCGAAGTTTACCAAGTTTGGAAAAAAGAAGTACTTCTTTTGGATGAAGAAGGCAACGAACTTATTTTACCAAAGTCGGAGCAAATTCCACAAGACTATTTCAAAAAAGGTGAAAACATTAGAGCTGTTGTAGCACGTGTTGATCTTAAAAATAATACACCCGTTATTATTTTATCTAGAACAAGTCCAATGTTCTTAGCTAAATTATTAGAGATTGAAGTACCAGAAATTTTTGATGGTTTAATTGCGATCAAAAAGATTGTACGTGATCCAGGAGAGCGTGCTAAAGTAGCGGTAGAAAGTTACGATGATCGTATCGATCCAGTAGGTGCTTGTGTGGGTATGAAAGGTTCTCGTATTCATGGCATTGTGCGTGAATTGAAAAACGAAAACATTGATGTGATCAACCACACCACCAATATTCAACTCTTAATTCAACGTTCTTTAACCCCAGCTAAAATTAGTTACATGGAGTTAGACAACGATAAAAAGCACGCCGAAGTGTTTTTAAAAGCAGACCAGGTTTCATTGGCCATTGGTCGTAGAGGGGTTAATATCAAGCTTGCTTGTGAATTAACTGGCTATGAAATTGATGTATTTAGAGAAGATGAAGAGGTTGTTGATGAATTTGACATTGATTTAGACGAATTTAGTGATGAAATTGAGGCTTGGGTTATTGATGAGTTCAAGCGCATTGGTTGCGATACTGCCCGCAGTATTTTAAACCTTACTGCAGATGAACTTGAGCGTAGAACCGACCTCGAAAAAGAAACCATCGAAGACGTACTTAAAGTGCTTCAAGCCGAATTTGACGAAGAAGCTTAAGCAGCGTATAGTTAACTATCTTTGCCCTTAATAGGGG
>JBIKIS010000045.1:0-14200 GCA_044361485.1 Sediminibacterium sp. | reverse complement strand
CATCAAATTAATTGGAGAGGATCTCCAAAAAGGAAGCATTTATACAGCCCTAGGACTAGGGTGCAGAACTAGAAATGAAAATTTAGTATTTGGAACCATTGAGCTTAAAACCTACTATTATCCTCGTACCATTTCAAACATGACGCCATTAAATGTGAGCCTCACAACAGGCCTTAGATTTAGGTATAATAGCCAACTTATTAGAAGGCCAGATTTCGTTCAAATGAACTAATATATTTTGCTTCATGTACAACCTTTACATAGCCATATTGTTATACAAATATTAACCTCCACTTATGGTTCAAGCCTATAATTTTTTAGCCAGCTGGCAACTTTTTCCTGAAAAATGCACATTCGAGCATGGACTTGCTCCTAAGAGTGGTAATTATAAAATAGAAAGTATCAATAACGGTCATACCCTGCTTATTAGTAGCAACTGGGTAAGTATAGAAAATGAAGCTTTTTATACCCAACACGAAGTGGTACCAGATGCTACATTACGTGCATTTGACAATCAAATTTTAGCGGATACCTTATTTGCAGAAATACCCAATGCTTCTACCCTTGTTACCCGTTTTATTAAAGAAGAAAAAACGGTACTTGATGTAACGCATGAAATACTGGCCAATGGTTATTTAAAAATTACACAAAAAGGAACCAAACCTGATGGCGAGGCTTTTACCAACACAGAAATTTACCACAAGCAATTAAGTGTAATGCCCTATGCAGCATCTGCGGCTGGTGTTGCCATTAGACCCACCAAAGAAGGTGTTATTAAACACAAAGCTTTATGGGCAATGGAAGAGCAAACCAACATGCAGCTCGATCAAATTAAGCAGCAAATTGAGCTACTCGCTAAGCAAGCACAAGAAATTAGAAAACGTAAAGAATTGAGTTTAATGATTTACGAAGCCAAGCTTGGATTTAAACCTCAAATTGGACACACCTACCATTTGTATGAAAAAAAAGATGGCAACCATATGTTATCACTAGTGTCCCCAGTGGAATGGGGCGGAAATGGGCCTTTTAAACAGTTTATTTCAAGCGTTCGTTTATTAGCCGATCATACCTGGGTTGAAATCAGCGAATAAAGGCTTCCACCCTTTTCAAATAACTGATCCACACGTTTTTCAACCACTTCATCTTTAATTAGAACAGGTGCGTGATGTGGTTTAATTCTAGCATCAATAACAAGCGGGCCAGTACAACCCCAGTGCTTATTTTGTGTGAATGCACCAATACCATAAATATCATGAGATGGATTACTTCTTGTGTAGGTAACCCACAAATAATTATTAAGAGTTTGTGCAGTAAAACCAGCGTCATCACAAATTACAATAATGGCTATGCCTTCTAATGGTGTATTTGATAATTGAGCATCTAATGCATTCATTTGACTAGCGGCATCTTGCGCATTTGTGTATGCAGGAGCAGTCAAACAAACAACACCTGGCATTGCCAAACCTGCAGCACCAAAGCCTTCTAGCTTATTTAAAACAGCAGGAACCTCATTTGATAAATCACGAATTTTATCACCATATGCTGCTAAAACAACCTTACTACCACTATTGATACCGGTACCAGAATAATCTAGGGTATCCATGGTTGTATGCGTATGAAAATGAATATCTCTTGTAAAATTAATGCGCTCCAATAAATACGTCATAAAGGAAAGCGTATCCTGTGCGTCAATTTTTTGGGTAGCAGAACCCGTGATAAATAAAAACTTAGCCAAACTTAATTGTCCCGTTCCTAAAATATGATTGGCAATGGTTAATAGTTCGGCGGGCTGCTGAGCAGGTGTGTAGGGTGTGTAGCGCTCACTACCAACGGCTAATAGTAATGGGTGCACCCCTGCAGCATCTACAGCATGCACCGAATGTAAACCCGGAATTTCCTGAGGTATTGCATCACCAGTTATTTCATGAATGAGTTGTCCAAAACTAGTGTCTTCTTGAGGTGGACGTCCTACAACGGTAAAAGCCCAAATGGCATCTTTTTTTGCGTATACTTTGTGAACGCGCATCAGCGGAAAAGTATGTTGCAAACTATAGTAACCTAAGTGATCTCCAAAAGGGCCTTCAGGTTTATTTTCGTGGGGATATACTTCTCCAGTGATCACAAAATCTGCATCGGTACTAACACAAAAACCATCTTTGTAAGCGTATCTAAATCTACGGGATCCAAGAAGTCCCGCAAAAGTCATTTCACTAATACCTTCTGGTAACGGCATAACAGCTGCAACACTATGCGAAGGTGGCCCTCCAATAAAACAACTTACTTTTAATGGTTGTCCTTTTTTATTGGCCTTTGTTTGATGTACACCAATGCCCCTGTGCAATTGATAATGCAGTCCTATTTCTTTATTAAGTTCATAATCATTTCCAGTAAGCTGTATTCGGTACATACCAAGGTTGGCATTAAAAATACCCGGCTTGTCTATGTCTTCGGTATAAACCTGAGGAAGTGTTACAAATGCACCACCATCTTTTGGCCAATGCTTAATAAGAGGTAGGTCGGAAATATTAATTTCTTGATAAGTAACTGGCTGCTTAATTGGATTTTTTAAAGGCAAGGCCTTAATGGCAGCAAGGCCAGCTGTAAAATTATCTATGGGATGCTTGATGGCTTCCAGTGGGTTAGCCCTTAGTTTAATGAGCTTTTTAACCGCGGGTAAACTTTTTCTAAATATAAATTTACTACGCTCAAGGGTTCCAAAAAGGTTGGAAACCGCTCTAAATTTAGAGCCTTTTACGTTTTCAAATAAAATAGCAGGCCCTCCCATTTCATACACACGCAGATGAATGGCCGCCATTTCTAAATTTGGGTCAACCTCTTCTTTAATGCGAATTAAATGCCCCGCTTTTTCTAAATCTATTAAACAGGCTTCTAAAGATGGATAAGACATGCTTACATAACAATTTTACACCCTTTTAGTTCGGGATAATTGCCTGCAATTTAATGCATAAGGAGGCAAGATTTTAGTATTTTTACAATATGACCCATTTAAGTGTAAACGTTAACAAAATTGCCACTTTACGCAATGCCAGAGGCGGCAATAATCCGGATGTTATTAAAGTTGCTCTTGACTGCGAAAAATTTGGAGCAGATGGTATTACGGTTCACCCCAGACCCGATGAGCGTCATATCACCTACAAAGATGTGTATGATTTAAAACAGGTGCTTACGACAGAGTTTAATATTGAAGGTAACCCTACCGAAGAAAAGTTTGTAAAGTTGGTACTGGAAACAAAGCCGCATCAAGTAACACTAGTTCCAGATGCCGAGGGTCAATTAACCAGTGATCATGGCTGGGATACGGTTAACAATCAAGACTATTTAATTAAAACTATTGCTCTATTTAAAAGTGCTGGTATTAGGGTTTCAATTTTTGTAGACCCTGTTGCAGCGATGGTAGAAGCTGCTGCCACAACCGGTACTGACCGTATCGAACTTTATACCGAATCTTATGCAACCGCATTTGCTAAAGGCAATAAAGAAACAGCAATTGTTCCATACACAGAAGCTGCCAAACTTGCAGATAAACTTGGATTAGGTATAAACGCCGGCCATGATTTAGACCTTCAAAACCTTTCTTTTTTTAAAAATACAGTTCCACATTTAAATGAAGTAAGTATTGGACACGCACTTGTTTGCGATTCCTTATATTTAGGATTACATAACACTATTCAACTTTATAAAAGACAACTTCAATAATAGCCATTATGAAAAAAGCAATGCTTGCAATCCTTGTGTTACTAAGCACCACTAGTTTTGCACAAAAAATTAAACCCGTACTACCCGTTCCAACCAAAGAACATTTAGCGTGGCACGAAAAAGAATTTTACTTGTTCATTCATTTTGGGCCTAACACTTTTACCGATAAAGAATGGGGTGATGGCAAAGAAGATCCAACTGTTTTTGCACCTACCCAGCTTGATTGTAACCAGTGGGTTCGTGTTGCAAAACTTGCAGGAGCAAAAGGAATCATTTTAACAGCTAAACATCATGACGGCTTTAGCTTATGGCCTTCTAAATATAGTACGCACACAGTTCGAGAAAGTAAATGGTTAGAAGGAAAGGGTGACGTAGTTCGTATGTTATCAGATGCATGTAAAAAAGGTGGATTAGAAATGGGTGTGTATATTTCTCCGTGGGATAGAAACCATCCTGATTATGGTACGCCTAAATACAATGATATTTACATTGCTACCATGAAGGAATTATTAACGGGCTATGGTAAATTTTTTGAACTATGGTGGGATGGCGCCAACGGCGAAGGCCCTAATGGCAAAAAGCAAGAATACACGTTTAGACGTTTTGAAGATTCGGCATTTGCATACCAACCGCATCTCATGATATTTAGTGACATTGGGCCTAGTATTAGATGGTGCGGAAATGAGCGCGGCATTATAGGCAATACCAATTGGAATTTATTAGACACCGCTGGTTTTTATAGAGGTCATGGTGGTCCGCCAGAAGACACCCTTAACCAAGGAAATGTAAATGGTAAATTATGGATTCCTGCAGAAGCAGATGTTTCTATCCGACCAGGATGGTTTTACCATGCCAAAGAGGACAACAAAGTAAAATCGGCAACTACCCTATTTAATTTGTTTTTAAAATCTGTGGGTAATGGTGGTAACTTATTATTAAATGTGCCTCCCGACAGACGCGGACTATTTCATGAAGCAGACTCTGCATCACTAGTAGGTTTTGCGGCACTTCGAGAAAAAGCATTTAAAACAAATTTATTTGCAGGACTTAAGCCGGTCGTTAAAACAACCAATGGACTTCCAACGCTTACATATACATTTAGTAAGCCAACCAAATTAAACGCAGTGGTTTTGCAAGAATTGATAGAACATGGTCAGCGCGTAAAAAGTTTTACAATAGAAGCTAAAGAAGAATCTGCTTTTGGAAAGACCAATGCTTATTTCAAAATATTTGATGGGACAACTATTGGTCGTAAAAAGATCGCCACTTTTGAGCCTATTACAACTACGTCCATAAAAATAACCATTACAGATGCCAAAGCTGAGGTACTCCTTAAACCAAGCGCTGCACACGATTTTGGCTTTGAGGTAAAAAATTAAGTAAATTTGCACCATAATTAAAAAATATGAGTACCATTCAACCAATTGTAGGTATTATCATGGGAAGCGACAGTGATTTAACAATCATGCAAGATGCTGCCAATATTTTAAAGCAGTTTAATATCCCATTTGAATTAACCGTAGTATCTGCACACCGCACACCCATACGTATGGTTGAGTATGCAACTACAGCAAAACAAAGAGGTTTACAAGTTATTATTGCAGGTGCAGGTGGTGCGGCTCATTTGCCAGGCATGGTAGCTTCCATTACTACCCTACCCGTAATTGGTGTTCCCATTAAATCATCTAATTCAATTGATGGTTGGGATTCGGTACTTTCCATTTTACAAATGCCTAGTGGCGTTCCAGTAGCAACCGTTGCACTTAATGGAGCAAAAAATGCAGGCATACTTGCCGCACAAATTGTTGGCGCAACAAACGAATCCGTTTCAAATACCATTGCTACTTATAAAAACAGTTTAAGTAACGAGGTAAATGAAAAAGTAAACAAATTAAAATCAGATTGGAACAATAGCTTTGATGTTTAATCAAACGCGCATATCATTTAGATACTAATCGTTAAGATATAAAAGGGTAAATCCTTTACTAAAATCGTCAGATTTTTCTACTATGGCACTTACAAAATGGGTGCCATAAATTTTATACCAATCAGCTATATTTTCGGTACGCTCCTGCAAACTTCCACCTGGAAACAACTGCTCCATAATTTTTGTTATTTGCTGTTGTTCTGCTTCAAACTTTCGTTTTTCGGCACGAAGCATTTTCTTTTGAACCTGTAATAATTTTTGAGCTTGCTTGTGGGCTAATGCCTCAATATGATCCACCAAACTTGAATCAATAGCAGCTGCCTGTTCTTTAATAAGTGTATACTGCGTTTCGATGGCAGCCATTTGAGCATTAATTTGTAAATGATGTACCGAATTGGCTTTTACAAAGCTATCAATAATAACTTGCGGACGGCCCTTAAATAAATTGATCGTGTTAATTTGCATCTTTTGCAACTGCTGCGCTTGTTTCGCTGTTACAAGTAAAAAGGAATTACGCAATAAAAGTACTGGATAAGGAACAGCAGCTTCCGCAAAAACTTGTTTAAGTTCTAGCCAATAAGCTAGTTCTCCCCCTCCGCCTATAAATGCAACATTGGGTAAAATTGTTTCCTGAAAAACACCCCTTAAAATTACATTGGGGCTATAATTTGCAGGATTATTTTGTACGTCTGTTAAAATTTGATCTTTGGTAAAGCTTAGTCCTAAAGCTGTTACTTCATAGCCTGCATCTGTTTGAACAATGCGCTCTCTTTTATTTCCTTGTAAGTAAAATAAATTAATAGCTCTACCTGCAGCCTGTACTTTATAATGAACGCTTAAATTTTTAATGGTTTGCTGTACCGCTTTATTGGAAAAACCAGTAGTTAATTCTTTTTCTACTACACTTGTAAATAGTGATTTTAATTCTGGGGAATCTGGCTGCACAACTACTAGACCATAATCACCAAATAAATGATGTACAATTTCAAAAGTTGCCTGTGCAATTGTTTTGCCAATTGTAAATGATTGTTTTAAAAGATTAACCCACGCAATTCCATGAACCGACACACCTATTTGACCTTCTATTAATTTAATGAGTGATAGTAGTTCAGCATCAACTAGCATACGGCCTACTGCACCTGTTTGCTTTGTTTGCCACACTAATTTTTGGCCACCAATGTTTAAAAATCCAAGCTCGTCTAAATCCGCATCTTCGGAACCCATATAATAAACGGGCACAAACTTGGCACCTGGTATTTGCTTTTCTAGAGAACGAGACAAAGCAATGGTATGTGCAATCTTATAAATAAAATATAGTGGGCCAGTAAATAAATTGGGCTGATGCGCAGTAGTAACTGTATAAGTTTTACTGTTTGCTAAAGATTGAATATTTGCGGTTACAAGATCTAAAGCTTTTACGGTTTCATACTGTTTGTTTAAAGCATTTACAAGTGCTAACCTTGGTGTATTAAACGAATCACGCGCTGCCATAGCTGCCTTTACCCCATTGACATCAGGTGTATGGGTGTAAAATGGGGTTAATTTTTGATTGGCTTCTAGGTAATCAGAAACCAAGCTAGAAAAATAGCCCGTTAAAGGATAAGCAACTTGCTCGGTAGCTTTAATCATAATTAGGGTTAAAATTACAACAAGGGCAGCAAATAACGTAAGATTCGCTAGATTAGTTACATTTGTTAGGGTCATTTTAATAAAGCCCTTATTGTTATGGAAAGCTATGGTAAAATATTACTGATTGCCATGCCGGCATTTTTACTACTTGTATTATTTGAAAAATGGTACGGCGTATTAAAAGGCAAAGAAACCGTAAGAACCTTTGATATGATTGCCAGCTTAAGCTCTGGCGTTACCAATGTAACCAAAGATGTACTAGGGCTTAGCATTGCCGTTATTAGCTATGGTTGGATGGTAGAGCACTGGGCATTAACAAAAGTACCAGATGGCCCATTCACTTATATTATTGCATTTTTTGCACTTGATTTTGCAGGCTATTGGATACATAGAATTGCTCACGAATACAATGTTTTTTGGAATAATCATATTGTGCACCACAGCTCCGAAGAATACAATTTAGCCTGCGCTTTACGTCAAAGCATTTCATCGATTGTAAAAATATTTGTTATTTTTTTATTGCCGGCCGCCATACTCGGTGTTCCTGCTAAGGTAATTGCAATTGTTGCGCCACTTCATTTGTTTGCTCAATTCTGGTACCATACACAGCATATTGGCAAAATGGGTTTTTTAGAAAAAATTATTGTGACACCTTCACACCACCGTGTGCACCATGCCATCAATAAAGAATACCTAGACAAAAACTATGCGCAGATATTTATTTTTTGGGATAAATTATTTGGCACCTTTAAAGAAGAAGATCCGAACGTACCAGCTGTTTACGGTATTACAAGAGCGGTTCAAACATGGAATCCTATCAAAATCAATTTCATGCATTTATGGTTACTTATAAAAGATGCATGGAGAACAAAAAGTTGGTCTAGTAAATTAAAAATATGGTTTATGCCAACTGGCTGGAGACCTGCAGATGTTGAAGCGCAATACCCAGTAGCAAAAATTGAAGACGTATTTGATTTTGAAAAGTACGATACCAACGAAACCAAAGGATTGGTTTTGTGGTCGTATATACAATTAGTAGTACTTCTTTTATTTATCAGCTATTTGTTTGGCAATATTGCTCAAATTGGCAATCCAAACATGTTTGTGTACGGGTTGTTTGTTTTTGCTTTTGTTTATGCCCACACAGAGCTCATGGATAGAAGTGGTGAGGCACTAATTGCAGAAGTAGTAAAAACAGCCATTGGTGTTGCAGGTTTATACTACCAAAAAGATTGGTTTGGCGCCAATGCGTTATTTAGTGGTGCAAGTATTGCAGTAACGCTATACTTTATTGTATCACTTGGCGCTACCTTTTACTTTCATTATATAGAACGCCCTTCGCTATCTACTAGTTCACCTTCAATGTCGTAATCGTAAGCTTTGGTAATTTTTACCCAAACAAAATCTCCAATCGTGAGTTTCTTTTTGGTATTAATAACCACTTCATTGTCTACTTCAACGCTATCAAATTCAGTGCGCCCTAAATAACGGCCAGCTTCTTTTTTGTCGATAATAACTTTTAAAACTTGACCAACTTTTTCTTGGTTTTTTTCTAGGGAAATTTCTTGCTGCACTTCCATGATAGATTGAGCGCGTTCCGCTTTAACATCGGCAGGAACGTCATCTACTAAATCATGGGCAGTGGTATTTTCTTCGTGGCTGTAACTAAAGATACCTACCCTATCAAATCGGTGTTCTTGTAAAAATTCTTTTAATTCTTCAATATCATCTTCGGTTTCGCCAGGGAAACCAGCAATTAAAGTTGTACGCAAACAAATACCTGGTACACGTGCTCTAATTTCTTTAATAAGCACAGACATATCTTCTCTAGTAATGTTACGCTTCATGGCTTTGAGCATGCTATTACTAGCGTGCTGAAGTGGCATGTCTAGGTATTTACAAATATTGGATCGCTCACGCATAACATCCAAAATTTCTAATGGAAACTTACTTGGATAGGCGTAATGTAAACGAATCCATTCGATACCTTTAACATCGGCAAGGGCATGTAATAATTTTGGCAGTGCACGCTCTTTGTAAATATCTAAACCATAATAGGTAAGCTCCTGCGCAATAAGCATAATTTCTTTAACACCTTTTTTAACAAGTCCTTCTGCTTCTGTTACTAGGTCTTCGATGGTACGACTAACGTGTTGTCCTCGCATAAGTGGTATGGCGCAAAATGAACAGGTACGGTTACATCCTTCACTAATTTTTAAATAGGCATAGTGTTGTGGTGTACTTAAAAAACGCTCTCCTACCAGTTCTGCTTTATAATCTACATCAAACTTTTTTAGCATCAAAGGAAGTTCCATGGTTCCAAACCAAGCGTCTACTTCTGGCATTTCCGACTCCAAATCACCCCTGTATCTTTCACTCAAACATCCGGTTACGTATACTTTATCTAGTTTACCCCTACGCTTTAATTCGAGTTGATCTAAAATAGTATTGATACTTTCTTCTTTCGCTTTGTCAATAAATCCACAGGTATTTACCACTACTACATTATGGTCTAGCTTGGTATTTTCATGCACAACGTCTATGTCATTTGCCATCAGCTGACCGCTTAGTACCTCACTGTCCACTAAGTTTTTACTACAGCCTAGTGTAATAATATTAACCTTGTCTTTATGTAGTGTTTTTGACTTCATGGATTATTTATGTATTTCACTCGAAAAATGAAAAGTAATATCTGGGTTATTGGTAATTTCTGTATTTAAAAACCATTCACTTTGTGCTAAATATACAGGGTTACCATCTTTATCTACGGCAGCATTTTGTTGCTTGAATCGTAAGAAATCGTCGAGCTTACCAAGCATATTAGAGGTAAGCCAACAGGCTTTATAAAACGGCAGGGTTCTAAATTCGCAGGCTGCACCGTATTCTTGTAAGAGACGGTACTGAATAACTTCAAATTGTAAATCACCCACACAACCAATAATTTTTTTGTTACCTCCAAACTGAGTAAACAACTGCGCCACCCCTTCGTCTGTTAATTGACTAATACCTTTTTCTAGTTGCTTTGTTTTTAAAGGATCTTTATTAACAAGCTCCTTAAATATCTCTGGCGAAAAAGTAGGAATACCTGTAAAATAAAAATCTTCGCCTTCTGTTAAGGTATCTCCTATTTTAAAGTTTCCAGTATCAAATAAACCTACCACATCACCAGGATATGCATCATCAATAACGTCTTTGGTACGCGCTAAAAAAGTATACGGATTACTAAAGCGCATGTCTTTATCATTTCTTACATGGTGGTAGTATTTGTTTCTTTCGAAACGGCCACTACATACACGCATAAATGCAATACGGTCTCGATGTTTAGGATCTAAGTTGGCATGTATTTTAAAAATAAATCCACTAAACTTATCTTCTCCAACTTCTACAAGTCGCTTAGAGGTTGCTCTACTACGCGGCACTGGTGCAATTCTAATAAAAGTGTCCAGCATTTCTTTAACACCAAAATTATTAACGGCACTTCCAAAAAATACAGGCGCCACTTTAGCGGTTAAATAATCTTTAGCATCTAATGCACCATACACACCTTCAATAAGTTCTACATCTTCACGTAATTGATCGGCGTCACGCTTACCTACTTTAGTTTCAAGTAAAGTGTCTTGTAAATCATCGATGGCTACAATATCTTCTTCGTCGGCTTTTGTACCACCGGTAAATAAGCGAAGGTTTTTATCATGCAAATTATATACCCCTTTAAATTCTTTACCACTATTAATGGGCCAGGTCATGGGGTGTAACGAAATATGCAATTCATTTTCTATTTCTTCTAATAAATCAAACCTGCTCTTACCGTCTCTATCCATTTTATTGATAAAAACAATTACGGGTGTATCGCGCATACGACACACTTCCATTAAACGGCGTGTTTGTGGCTCTACCCCATTCACACTGTCAATGACCAATATTACACTATCCACAGCACTGAGTGTACGGTAAGTATCTTCGGCAAAATCTTTGTGGCCGGGTGTATCTAATAAATTAATTAAGAAGTCTTTGTATTCGAAGGACATTACAGATGTAGCTACCGATATACCACGTTGACGTTCAATTTCCATGAAATCCGACGTTGCATGCTTTTTAATTTTGTTGCTTTTAACGGCACCTGCAGTTTGAATAGCACCCCCAAATAACAGAAACTTTTCTGTTAAGGTTGTTTTACCCGCATCCGGATGCGATATAATGGCAAAACTCTTGCGTCGACCAATCTCTTTCTCGTATTTCATGAAGCTATTAAATTATGCGCTGCAAAGGTAAGGACAGCGGGGCTTAACTATAGCAAAACATTCACAATTATTGACCCTTATGTCTCGTACCTTTAGGCTTTAAATGCTTTATTATGAAGAAATACGTTTTAATTCTTGCCCTACTTGGTTTCCAAACCCTTCATGCACAAAAATTGGGGAACTTAATTAAAAAAGCTACTTCTGCCCTTGAACCTTCAAAAACCGGATTAAGCACCGATGATATAGCAAATGGCTTAAAAGAAGCCTTACAAAAAGGTGCACAAACAGGTACCCAAAAACTTTCTACGCCAGGTGGATTTTTAGAAAATGCCGCCTTAAAAATTATTATGCCGCCAGAAGCTCAAAAAATTGAAGCTACCCTTAGAAGACTTGGTTTTAACCAACTCGTAGACGATATGATTGTAAGCATGAACCGTGCCGCCGAAGATGCTTGTAAAACAGCGGTTCCTATTTTTACAACGGCTATTAAAGAAATGACCATTACCGATGGCATCAATATTTTAAGAGGAAGCGATACTTCTGCTACCGCTTATTTGAGATCAAAAACGAATACAGCACTTGCACAAAGTTTTTCACCCATTATTAAAACATCTTTAGATAAAGTAAACGCTACCAAGCACTGGGAAAAAATAATTTCTACCTATAATAGCGTACCGCTTATTGGCAAAAAAATGAATCCTGATTTAGTGGGTTATGTAACAGACAAATCATTGTCTGGCATTTACACTGAAATTGCTTCACAGGAAAAAGACATTAGAGCCAACCCAGCATCAAGAACAACAGATTTACTACGCAAAGTGTTTGAAAAAAAATAAGGCCACAATTTCTTGCGGCCTTACATATATTATTTGAATAGATTTTAGATATCAATTGCTTCGCCATAAGCTGCTGCAGTTGCCTCTTTTAATCCTTCACTCATAGTTGGGTGTGGGTGTATCGCATTTAAAATTTCATGCGCAGTCGTTTCTAATTTACGCGCCACAACTGCTTCTGCAATCATTTCAGTTACGTTCATGCCAATCATATGGCAACCTAAAAACTCACCATATTTAGCATCATAAATAACTTTTACAAAACCTTCTGTAGCACCTGCTGCGCTTGCCTTTCCGCTCGCAACAAATGGAAATTTACCTACTTTAATTTCATAACCAGCTTCTTTGGCTGCCTTTTCGGTGTAACCTACACTTGAAATTTCTGGTGTACAATACGTGCAACCTGGAATATTATTGTAATCAATTGCTTCAGGTAAATGATGATGCTTTTTCTCTAGATAAGCCATATGCTCAGCAGCATTGATACCTTCTTTAGCAGCAACGTGTGCAAGTGCTTGACCTGGAGAACAATCTCCAATAGCGTACACGCCAGCAACAGAAGTTTGTTGGTACTTGTCTACAATAACTCTTCCTTTATCAACTTTAATACCTACTTCTTCTAAACCAAGATTTTCGATATTTGCAACAACACCAACAGCACTTAAAACAACATCAGCTTCTAATGTTACCATCGAACCATCTTGCTTTTTAACATGCGCTTTAACACCTGCACCGGTAGTATCTAAAGATTCTACAGAAGCGTTGGTCATAATTTCGATGCCTTGTTTTTTATATTGCTTTTCTAATTCTTTAGAAATGTCTTCGTCTTCAACTGGAACAATGCGCGGCATAAATTCAACAATGGTTACTTTAGTACCCATGCTGTTGTATACGTAAGCAAACTCAACACCAATTGCACCACTACCTACAATAATCATAGATTTTGGTTGCTCGTTAAGTACCATGGCTTCACGGTAGCCAAGTACTTTTTTACCATCTTGTTTTAAGTTTGGTAATTCTCTTGATCTTCCACCTGTCGCAATAACAATGTATTTAGCTTCTTGGATTTGTTTGGTTCCATCAGCGGCAGTCACTTCTACTTTGCCTTTTGATAGAACTTTACCATAACCCATAATTACATCAATCTTGTTCTTCTTCATTAAGAATTGAACACCTTTACTCATTTTATCGGCAACACCACGGCTACGCTTAATAACACCACCAAAATCGTGGGTACCTGTTGCATTGATACCATAATCGGCACTATGCTTTACATATTCATATACTTGCGCACTTTTTAAAAGGGCTTTAGTAGGAATACAACCCCAGTTTAAACAAACACCACCAAGGCTTTCCTTTTCAATAACGGCTACTTTAAAACCTAATTGAGAAGCACGAATAGCAGCTGGGTATCCACCAGGTCCGCTACCAATAACAATTACATCATATGCCATAAAAACTAAATTACTTGATTATTAAGGGCCTATTGGCCGTTTGCGTTGCAAAATTAAACTAAAATTGGGCAAATTATTCAAAAAACACACGAACCGTTTGATAAAACCAATTGGTATCCGAAGCGCCTCCTTTGTTTTGCATTTGCTCATTAAAACCTTGTAGTCCAAAGAGTCCTGCCATATTACCATTTCGAAGTGCTATTTCGAGGTATCCAGCCGAGTTAAACCAGGCTAACTTATCCGTTTCGGCCACACTCGTATAATTGTCACTGATACTATCAATGACCTCGTTTCGCTTAAATACAATTTTAAAGGAACGGCCAGCTGCTTGAGCTGCAAATTCGGAAGCAGTAATATTAATAACTACGTTTTCAAACTGATCAATAAAGAGAATTTGAC
>JBIKIS010000161.1:0-4422 GCA_044361485.1 Sediminibacterium sp. | reverse complement strand
TATTTCAGAAGTTGAAGGGGTTAATCAAATACAAAGAGAGAACACGAAAAGAAGAATTATTGTTGGATTTAATGTGGCAGGAAAAGATGTTCAAACACTTGTTGGCGAATTACAACAAAAAGTAGAAGCGCAATTAAATTTGCCCAAAGGTTATACCATTTTATATGGCGGATCCTTCGAAAATATGACAGCTGCAAAAGAACGGCTTACCATTGTGGTGCCAGTAGCACTATTGTTAATATTCTTACTATTGTATTTTGCCTTTGGTTCACTAAAGCAAGGGCTACTTATTTATACTGCTATTCCGCTATCGGCAACGGGTGGAATTTTTGCACTATGGATGCGTGATATGCCATTTAGTATTTCTGCGGGTGTAGGCTTTATTGCACTATTTGGGGTTGCGGTATTAAATGGGATACTATTGGTTTCTGAATTTAACAGACTTAAAGCGGCCGGATGGCATGATGTTAAACGAATTGTGATACATGCTACTAAATCAAAAATGAGGGCTGTGCTCATGACGGCTCTTGTTCCATCCCTTGGGTTTATTCCAATGGCCATAAGCACAGGAGCGGGTGGCGAAGTACAAAAGCCATTAGCTACCGTTGTAATTGGAGGTTTAATATTATCTACATTGTTAACGCTTTTTGTACTACCGGTTATGTATATACTTTTTGAAAATGGAATAAAACAGATGCAACCAAAAAAAATGATTGTGATGCTTGTTGGATTGTTGATCGGAGTATCCGCACAATCGCAAGTAAATATTTCTCTTGATGCTGCTATTGATAGTGCGATCAAAAATAATGCGCATTACAATGCAAGTAATATGCAAGTGGATTATACCCGTGCCATGCAAAAGACGAGTACGGATATTGATAAAACCGTATTTGATTTTGGTTACGGAAAAGTCAATAGTTTTCAAACAGACAACCGTTTTGGTGTTTCGCAAAGTGTACAATTTCCGGCAGTATATAAAAATCAAGCTGCTGCTAATAAATTGGTTACTCAAATAGCGCAAACATCACAATTAATTAGAGCACATGAGTTAACGCAGCATGTTAAACAGCAGTATTATAGTATTTTGTTAATGGAACAGCAGCTGCAGCTATTAATAGCTGCAGACAGTTTTTACAATACATTTTTGCAAAGAGCCAAAGAGCGTCTTGCTAGTGGGGCTTCTGATGTTTTAGAACTTGTTACTGCCGAAAATCAGTTATTGCAAATTCAAAATCAGTTAGGAAAATTGAGGGCTGTAAAAAATAATTCGATTGATGCATTTAACCGCACTCTCAATACTTCTATTAAGCTACGGCCCAATAGTAGCAGTATCGTTTACGATGGGGTGGTTTTGTCAAGTATTTCAATCATAGAGTCTGCTCCATTGGTACAATTGCAAAAGCAACAAATTGAACTATCTGAAAAGCTTGTGGAAGTTGAAAAGAGTAAATTAAATCCTTCTTTTTCACTTGGGTATAGTTCTATGACCATCAATGGCTGGCAAGCGGTTTCGCAATCAGCCGATAAGTACTTTGGTCCATCCGACAGGTTTGGTACTGTAAGTGTTGGTTTAATGGTCCCCATTTTTTCGTCGGCTCAAAAAGCAAAAATTAGCGCTGGTTCAATTCTTGTAAAGCAAAAGAAATTAGAAGAAACGGCAGTGAAACAAGAATTAGAACAAAAAATTCAGGCGGCAACTGCGCTTTATATTCAATATAAAAAAGCGCTCGATAGTTATCATAAAAAAGGTTTGCCTGGCGCTGTACAAATCATGCAAGCCGCAACACAAAAATTAACAACTGGTGACATTAATTATTTAGACTGGGTGGTTCTAATGAATCAGTCAATACAAACAAAGGCCGATTATTATCAGGCAGTTGCTCAGTTCAACGAAGCTGCTTTTGAATTAGAAAAATTAAATACCATACAATAAACGATATTTTATGAAATCTAGATTAACGTATTCCATATTATTTACTTTTTTGGTAGCCTGCTCTTCAAAAGTTGAGAAGGGTGCTGCTGAAGCAAAAGAATCAGTAGCTGAATCCAATATTGTAAGCTTAACAAAAGCACAGCTTCATATTGGAAAAATCGCTATTGGAAGTTTGCAAACTACAAAAATGCAAAAAACAATTAAGGTCAATGGATTTATAGATGTGCCACCTCAAAATATGATGTCTGTTAGTATTCCAATGGGAGGCTATGTAAAAAAAGCCATTTTAATTCCTGGAGATAAAGTAAGTAAGGGTTCTGTGCTAGCTGTATTAGAAGACGCTTCTTATATAAGCCTACAACAAGATTATTTAACTGCAAAAAGTAAACTTGTTTTTTTGGAAGCAGATTATAACAGACAAAAAGCATTAAATGCAAGCAAAACTTCAAGTGATAGACAGTTTCAACTCGCTACTTCGGAATATGAAAGCCAGAAGTACCTGGTAAAATCCTTGAGTGAAAAATTACAATTGATGGGGATGGTTCCCGCCCAGCTCAATGAAAACAATATTTCTAAATCTATTTCTTTTAAATCGCCAATTAGTGGATATGTTACAAAAGTGAATGTGAATGCAGGAAAGTATGTTGCTCCAACCGATGTACTTTTTGAAATCATGGATCCTTCCGATTTGCATGCACGCCTTATTGTTTTTGAAAATGATGCTACTGCTATCAAAAGTGGTAATAAAGTAACATTTACGGTAAACAATAAGTCAGATAAAACCTACGACGCTAAAGTTCATTTGGTGACGCCAAATATTGAAAATGAGAGAACCACAGAAGTGCATTGTGATGTTGTAACTTCAAATACGGGCTTGTTTCCAGGCACTTTTGTAAATGCACAAATTCAACTAAACGACGCAACTGTTAGTGCGCTTCCGGCCGCATCTATTGTAAAGTGGCAAAATAAGTCTTATGTATTTGTTGAAAGGGCTTCGTTAACCTATGAAATGGTACCGGTAGTTGCAGGTATGGAAAGTAAGGGTATGATAGAAATTATTTCTGGCATTTCAGTGGATCAAAAAGTAGTGGTAGCAAATGCTTATACCTTACTTATGAAACTAAAAAACAGTAGTGAATAGAATTGCGATAATTATTTAACAACATTTACAAAATCAACTTGATCTTGTACATTGTAAAAGCTAGCAATTTTTTGTATCACAGCTTCTACAACAGCGTCGGGACAACTAGCGCCACTGGTTATTAATATTTTAACTGGTGCTTGTTCAGGTAAGTAATTGTTTAATGTATGTAGTTCCTTGGTGTTCCAGTTTCTGTGCTCAATGGAAGTTTTAGATAAGAGTCTGTCCGGACTATCAATAAAATAAGTTGGTAGTTTTTGCTCGCAAAGTTCAACTAGGTGAGATGAGTTGCTGCTATTATAACCTCCAATCACAATGGCTAAGTCAGCATCTGTATCAACCATCCCTTTAACAGCCGTTTGGTTGTCACTTGTTGCATAGCAAAGCGTATCTCTAGTATCTGCAAAGCGCGTTGCAATGGTATCATCCGTTAACTCATAATGCGCTTTAATGGTTGCTTTTAAATATTCTGATATAGCCTGTGTATCTGATGCTAGCTGAGTGGTCTGATTGACTACGCCAATTTTTTCTAAATCTTTGGTAATATCAAAATTAGCAGAGTATCTACCTTCGAATTCTTTGTAAAAAAGATCGGCTTCTTTTTCGCCAGTAATATATTTTGCTAGCGCAATGGTTTCTTCCATATCATTTACCACAACTGTTGGTGTGTGATAAGAGGCATGAGAAAATGTAGCCCTGGTTTCTTCGTGTTTTGGTTTGCCATGTACCACAATACTGTATCCTTTTTGTGCAATTTGTTCAGATCTATTCCAAACCTTTTCTACAAAGGGACAGGTGGTATTGTATTTTTCTGTTGAAATCCCTTTTTCTGAAAGCCTAGCTTCCATATCAAGTGTGGTGCCAAATGCCGGGATGATAACAACATCTTCATTTGTAAGTGTATCAAGCGGAATTAATGTTTTACCATTTGTGTCTTGTAAAAATTGTACCCCTCTTGCAAGCAAGTCTTCATTTACTTGTGGATTATGAATCATTTCACTTAGTAAGAAAATTCTTTTTCCTGGATTTTCGTCGATGGTTCTAAAAGCAATTTCTATGGCATTTTCTACGCCATAGCAAAATCCAAAATGTCTGGCTAAATAAATGTCTAAGTCCCCAAGTTTTAATAATGTTGGGGTAAAATCCTTTTTAAGTTTATCCGCATCTTTTCGGTACTGTTTGATGGCACTTATAAGACTGCTTCTATAGCCAGTAGGAACGTTAAACTGCTTCATGTTGCAAAGATAGGGGCATCTGAGAACCTGAAATAACAATCTGGGGGTAAACTTAGGCCTTTGAGTGTTACCTTTGCGCCATGCATTATGTATCTGTAGAGGGGCTCACAAAA
>JBIKIS010000044.1:0-14772 GCA_044361485.1 Sediminibacterium sp. | reverse complement strand
TCAAGTGCTGGGGCATCTTCATGCATCCAGTGCTTATCACCAACATGATTATAAACGGCGTCCTGAATTAATTTCAAGCCATTCTTATGCATCGCATCCGATAAAGATTTGTAAGCCTCGTTGCCACCAAAACGTTTGTCCACTTTGTAATGATCGGTAAACCAATAGCCATGATAACCACTCATCCATCCCGCAGCTTCTTTACTTTGTGGCATATCATTTTCAATAATAGGACACATCCAAATAGATGTCATACCCAGTTCCTTGATATAATTTAAATGATTTTCTACCCCTTTTAAATCACCTCCATGACGAAGGAGTATATCACGTGCATTGGCAACACTATCACGCATATCTTTAAAGGCATCATTGGTTTTATCGGCGTTGCTAAAGCGGTCTGGCATAAGCAAGTATACAGCATCTTCACTACGTACACCTTGTGCAAATTTTGTTCCATTGCCTTCTCTTCTATGTAACAAAGCCCAGTCGTATACGCTTACTTTACCAGCGTTTGTAGCACTAATTTTTACATTACCCGCTTTTGCAGTTGGCGCAATAGTAAGATCAAGCGCTACATATTTACCGTTTGTAAAGCTGTGGGTTTTGGTTAAGGTCACCCCTGGATATTTTACCTCAAATTTTGCCTTTGAAAAACCAGGATCTGTGCTTCTTATAAGCACTTGTACTTTATTTAGTTTCATACCAACAAACCAATTGGTAGGATACATGCTCACTTGCTGTGCAAAAACAAAATTTACAAAACACACAAAGGATACTAAAGAAATAATTTTTTTCATGTTTATTATTTTCAAAATTCAATCAATTATTTACTGGCCAGTTTTGATGCACCAGGATCATAAACAAATAAAACACTCACAGATGCGCATAGCATTAAAAACCCGGCGAGCACAATTGCATAAATGGGTTGGCCACCATAAATATGCTTCACAATCCAACCACCGCAAATACCATTAACAATTTGAGGAAGTGTGATAAAGAAATTAAAAATACCCATGTATATACCAAGTTTTCCAGCCGGAATAGAACCTGATAAAATCACATACGGCATGGCTAAGATACTAGCCCATGCCAGTCCTACGCCAATCATAGAATAGGTTAGCATAGCTGGATCGGTAATAAAATAAATAGACACTAATCCAATCCCTCCTGCAAACAAAGAAAATGCGTGTGTTCCTTTTCGGCCTAAAAATTTAGCAACCACTGGTAAGAATAACGCGTAAATAGCAGCTACTAAATTATAGGTGCCAAAAGCAGAACCCACTTTATTACCTGCCTCGTTGTATGCCACAGATAAAACATCATCACCAGATAATTTATAAACATGTGTTGCTACTGCATCGGTTGTAAATACCCACATACTAAAAAGTGCAAACCAAGAAAAAAATTGAACCAGCCCTAGCTGCTTCATCGTGCGCGGCATTTTTTTAAAATCAACAAAAATTTCTGATAAGCCAGCTTTTTTTGTTGCCTCTGATTGTTCACCATGATACTGCTCATACTGAGCAGGTGGATATTCTTTAGAAAAAAATACCGTTACTAAAATAGCTATAATAAATACAGCAGCACCAATATAAAATGCATACTTGATATTGTCTGCAACACCCGATGGACCTGCTTCTTGCGAGAACCCAAGTTTTGCTAACCAACCTGGAAGTTCAGATCCCGCAACGGCGCCTACACCAATTAAAAATGTTTGAACCGCAAACCCGCTGGTACTTTGTGAATCCGGTAAATTATCTGCAACCAGCGCTCTAAAAGGTTCCATCGCCACATTAAAAGAGGCGTCCATGATCATTACAATACCTGCACCAATCCAAAGTGCTGGAACAACAGATGCAACTGCGCCTGCGTTGGGTAAAAATAAAAGTGCAATAGAGGAAAGAAGGGCGCCTACTAAAAAATAGGGTTTTCTTCTTCCAATTCTATTCCAAGTTCTATCACTATAATGTCCGATGATGGGTTGCACGAGCATGCCCATGAGGGGCGCTACAATCCAAAATGCAGGAAGTTGATCTACATCGGCACCAAATGAACGGAGTATTCGGCTGGCATTACCATTTTGAAGTGCAAACCCAAATTGAATACCCAAAAAACCAAAACTCATGAAAAAGATTTGGCCTAGGCTTAACCTTGGTTTAGAAACCGTATTTGACATAGCAATCGTATTTAGCAATGTGTAAAAAATACATATCCACTAAAATAGGCAAAAAACCTATCCAATTACTTATTCAACCACAAAACCGTCGGGTAAAATGGCCATTTTTTTAACCACCACAATGCCATCTTTTACCGCATACAGCGGATGATCGGCGTTAGCGAGGTGCTTTCCTCCTTTTATGATTACATCGTTACCTATGCGGCAGTTTTTGTCAATTATGGCAGATTCTATTATACAGCGCTGCCCAATACCAATAAGCGGCTTTCCGGCAGCGGTATTTTCATGAATTTGCTCGAGGGTTTCGTAATAATCGTTACCCATGATATACGCATTACTAATGGTAGTGCCGCTTCCAATTCTGGCGCGAATACCCACCACAGATTGCTCGATGGCGTCTGCTAAAATAATCGACCCTTCTGCAATGATACTTTTGTTGAGACGCGTGCCGCTAATTTTTGCAGGAGGTAGCATTCGGGCCCTGCTATACACCGTTTTAGCATTGTCAAATAAATTAAACTGCGGTACATCATCGGTTAGGCCAATATTGGCTTCAAAAAATGAATAAATATTTCCAATGTCGGTCCAATAGCCATCGTATTGGAAACTCACGACCTTATAAGATCCAATTGCCTGCGGCATAATTTCTTTGCCAAAATCGGTGGCGTTTGGATGCACCTCGTTAAGTAAATGATAAAGTGCTTTTTTACTAAAAATATAAATACCCATCGACGCTAAATAATTTTTGCCTACTGACTGCATGGCTGCGCCTGTATCACTTGTCCAATCGGGTAGTACATCTGGTGATGGCTTTTCTATAAATGAAGTAATTAAATTTTCATCATTGGTTTTTAAAATACCAAACTCGGGCGCGTCTCTACGATCAACTGGAATGGTAGCAATAGAAATATCGGCACCTTTAGCAATATGGGCTTGCCACATTTCACTAAAGTCCATTTGATAGAGTTGATCACCACTTAAAATTAAAATGTAATCGAAATCTAAATTTGAAATATGACGCAGTGACTGACGCACAGCATCGGCGGTACCCTGGAACCATCCTGGATTATCGGGGGTTTGCTCCGCTGCCAAAATATCTACAAAGCCACTGCTAAAAGCACTAAAGTGATAGGTGTTTTTGATGTGTTTATTAAGGGATGCCGAATTAAACTGCGTTAATACAAACATGCGGTTGATATGACTATTAATACAATTACTAATAGGAATATCTACAAGTCGGTACTTGCCTGCAATTGGTACGGCAGGCTTGGATCTACTCACTGTTAATGGAAATAATCTAGAGCCAGCGCCACCGCCTAAAATAACAGCCAACACTGATTTTGAAATCGTACTCATACTTTTATTTTTTATATCCATGTTATATTGAATCGTAAACCCGGGTATAGGACTGAACCGTTTGCTCCCAACCATGATTAATTTGCATCATCCGTTCACGCATCCATAACAAATGTTTTTTGTTATCAAAAATTTCAATGGCGCGTCCAATAGAATCTACAATATCTGTTTCACTAGCATGCGTAAACCTAATTCCATAACCGCCCTCATCTCCCATATCTACAACCGTATCTTGAAGCCCTCCGGTGCTACGCACCATGGGTACCGTCCCATAACGCATGGCATAGAGTTGATTTAAACCACAAGGTTCTACCCTTGATGGCATGAGTAAAAAATCGGCGGCTGCATAAAGCCCATGACTCAACGATTCGTTGTATCCTAAACTAACTTTTACAATATGATGATTGGCATCGGCCAAATTTGTTAGGCCAGCTTCTACTGAAGGTTCACCACTTCCTAAAATCATATACGACGCTTTTGTACCATAGGTTTGAATAGCTTTGTGTAAAGCTCCAGGTAAAACATCGGCGGCTTTTTCACCAACTAGTCTTCCAATAAAAACAAAAAGCGGCTTAGTAGCATCTAATCCAAACTGATCGCAAATATTTTGTTTGTTTTTTTGCTTTCCAGCAGTCACTGATTTTGCAGAAAAGTGCTCAGTTAAAAAACTATCTGTAGCTGGATTCCAAACCTCATGATCTATTCCATTTAAAATTCCAACACACTTATTTTTTTCGGCAGCAATTAATGTTTCGAGACCATTGGCATGATGCATGAGCTCCTGCATATAACTTGGACTTACCGTTGTCACTTTTGATGCGCATTTAATGGCAGCAGCTAAAGGATTGATGCTATCGCCCCAATCAAGTAATCCTTTTTTAGACAAATCCCATCTTGGAATTAACATAGACTGGGCCCAAGGCATCCAACCCTGATACTGCGCATTATGTATTGTTAATACGGTTGGAACGTCTTTTAAATTTTGATAATCATAACAGTGCTGCATCATAAACGGAATAAGACCCGCATGATAATCGTGACAATGCACAGCCGTTGGGCGGTGACTCCAATGTGACATCCAGTGCACCACCGCAATTTGAAAAGCAGTGAAACGCTCGGCATCATCGGGGTATCCATAAATTTTTTGACGGTCTAAAAGGCCGTGTATATCTACAAGATATAAGTCAAAACCTAATTTATTGATGGCTTCTTTAATGATTGTGTATTCAAATTCCCAAGCACCCATAAATGCTTTGGCCTTAAAATCAACGACCCAATTAGATGCATATAAAAAGGGTGTACGGTACATGGGCATTACCACTTTTGAGGTAATGCCTGCTTTTTGCTGGTATTTTGGTAGCGCCCCTACTACATCACCAAGGCCTCCAGCCTTCGCTACGGGATAACATTCGGCACTAATATGAACCACTTCCATAGGGCTATTTGTAGGTTTAACTCTAATATATGCACTTAATCTAAGCCTACAAATTCTAGTTTTACTTTTTCGGTACCTATTTTATTATTATTTTAGAGCCTACTAACAAATTAAACGATTGACATGAGCCAAACCAAACAACCCACCAACACCGGTGCATTAACAACCCTTGTGATGGTATTTTTCTTTTGGGGATTTATTGCTGCATCTAACAGTATTTTTATTCCTTTCTGTAAAACACATTTCAACCTTAATAATTTTGAGTCGCAACTTATTGGATCGGCATTTTATGGTGCTTATTTTATTGGCTCACTCATCCTGTTTATTTTTTCCAACGTTTTAGGCAAAGACTTACTCAACAAAATTGGATATAAAAAAGGCATCATTTACGGGCTACTTATTTCGGTGGTAGGCGCATTATTAATTATACCTTCTGCCAATGCCAATTCATTCCCTGCGATACTAGCTTCCTTTTTTGTGGTAGCACTTGGATTTTCATTGCAACAAACTGCAGCTCAACCATTTGCTATTTCACTAGGTGATCCTTCTACCGGTTCGCACCGATTAAATTTAGGCGGAAGTATTAACTCATTAGGTACCACACTAGGCCCTATCATTGTTAGCTTCTTCTTATTTGGAACCGCAGACAGTAAAGCTGCTGTAGTTACCGTTACCAACATTAATATCTTATACCTCATTGTGGCGGGTGTGTTTGCAGCCGTTGCTTTATTTTTTACATTCTCTAATTTACCAGATGGCAAAAATGATGAAGCTTTTGAAAAAGCAAACAAAGCATCATCAAGTTTATTAATGATGACACTTTTAATTGGTGCAATCATTGTTGTTGGTCAATTTACTGAAGTTTCTAAACTTACCTTGTTACTTATTTCTTTAGTTGCAGTTGTAGGTGTATTGTTTTATTCTAACGCTAGTGCGATCAAAAATAATGATGGCTGGGGTGCTATGAAATACCCGCAACTTATTTATGGCATGATTGGCATTTTCGTGTATGTGGGTGTGGAAGTAACCATCGACAATAATTTTGGAGCCCTATTAAAAATACCAGGCTACTTAACAACCGAAGGACTTGATGAAAGTGCTATTTCAAAATACGTATCACTCTATTGGGGAAGTTTAATGATTGGTAGATGGACAGGCGCTATCAGTGTATTTAACTTAAAAGGAACCCTAAAAACATTAATGATGATTGTGGTTCCATTTATTGCATTTGGCGTTGTACTTGGTGTGAGCCAAATTTATGGCAACGATGTAACTGACTTATTTGGTTACGCCGTATTTATTGCTATTGCAATTGCCGCATTCTTTTATGGTCAAGAAAAGCCCGTTAAAACTTTATTAGCTGTATCTGTACTTGCTGCTGCATGTATGCTTGTTGGCGTATTTACAAACGGTATTGTATCGGTATATGCATTTATGGCAGGGGGTCTTTGCTGCTCCGTTATGTGGCCTTGCATTTTCTCATTAAGCGTTGCTGGACTTGGCAAATACACAAGCCAAGGATCTGCATTTTTAATTATGATGATTTTAGGTGGTGCCATTATTCCACCATTACAAGGTGCTATTGGAGATATGCCTGCAGTAGGTATGCATCAATCTTATTTTTTAGCAGCAGCTGGATTTTTATTTTTAGCCTACTTAGCGCTTAAACAAAAAGCAGTATTAAAAACACAGGGCATCGATTTTGATGCACAGGTTAGTGGTGGTCACTAATTTTGAATCGTATCGTTGAATGTAATTGAAAAAGTGAACAAGGCAAATATGACGAACTCTATGGAAGCATTAGCAATTGGAATTGACATTGGTGGAACGGGTACCAAATTTGGTATTGTAGACCGAGTAGGTAATGTTTTATTTTCTAGTGAAATATCAACACGCAAACACAGTGATGTCAATAGCTTTATTGATGAACTTTACACAGAGCTTAGTAAACTAATAGATAATGTAGGCGGCATTGGCCGCATCAAAGGAATTGGCGTAGGCGCACCCAATGGAAACTATTACACAGGAACCATTGAGTACGCCCCCAACCTTCCTTGGAAGGGAATCATTCCACTGGCGCGCATGATGGAAGATAAATTTAAAATTCCGGTGGTGTTAACCAACGATGCCAACGCGGCTGCTATTGGTGAAATGATGTATGGTGCTGCACAGGGCATGAAAGATTTTATTATGATTACCCTTGGTACCGGTGTAGGAAGTGGTATTGTTGCCAATGGTAAACTCGTTTATGGACACGACGGCTTTGCCGGCGAACTTGGACACACTACAATTATTCCAAACGGCAGATTACACGAAGGTACTGGAAAAAGAGGTTCTCTAGAATCCTATGCATCTGCTACAGGTGTTCGTTTAACAACGCTAGAAATTTTAGAAAAAAGCACCGAGCCAAGTTCTTTGAGATCCGTTCCCTCTGATCAAATTGATTCTAAAAAAGTATATGAAGCTGCTATATCAGGTGATGCACTGGCCAAAGAAATTTTTGAATCTACAGGTACAATACTAGGTGCTGCACTTGCTAACTTTGTTATGTTTTCAAGCCCAGAAGCCATTATTTTATTTGGCGGCTTAACAAAAGCGGGGGATTTAATTTTAAAACCTACCAGAGAAAGCATGGAAGCGAACCTCATTCAAATTTTCCAAAACAAAGTGAAAATTTTAGTGAGCCACTTAAAAGAATCGGACGCTGCTATACTTGGTGCATCGGCCCTTGCTTGGGACCTTAAATAAATGTTGTAGGTAAATAAATTAGCGAATCATAAACACGGCAGGCACTGGGCGTTGTCCTTCTTTATCGGAAGGCTTAATGGTTTCTTTACCATTTATGAGTAAACAACTACTTCCGCCACCATCTAAATTGAGTGCTTCTACACAACCAATTTGCTGCATCAGTGTAGCCATTTCAGGTAATGTTAATCCGTCTGCTCTTCCTTTAAATCTTCCTTCACAAACAAATAGTATGAGCTCACCTTTTGCTGTGTAACCCACAGCTGTGCGGGGATGCTTATCTGAAATAGCTTTACCAGCAAATTTTAATTCTTCGTTGTTGGTGATGTTAACAGCACCATTTTGTAATAAAACAGGACCACCTCCTATCGCTGTTTTAACTTTCCATTTTTTAAAGTTTCCTTTAGAAAGCATTACAGCTGCAGGAACATCCGCAACCGAATCTTTAAACATAGTAATTACCGTTTGAGATGCATATACATTGGCATCTGCAGTATCGGTGTATACCCAAGCCACGTCAGGTTTATTCGATTTTGAAATGCCTAATGCTGCACCAAACACATGCCTATAGGTTAGTGTATCTTTTCCTTTTCCTGGAAGTGAATGTAAGTGATACGATTTTATGTCACCGTTGTCAACCACTAAATTTAAATTTGAATTGTGTGCAAATTCAAAAAAAGTAGCGTTCATAACAAGCAGTGGCTTGTTTGAAATAGAGTCGTAAAATTTTTGAGGGGTATAACGTTTACCATTACCAACTGCAGTAGATAAGGTATGTGATTTATCTTTTAAATCGAAACTTACATAATAAGCGATATTGAGTTTACCATCAATGGCATCGGTGGTTTTGTAAACATGCATAGATGCTGGCAAAGGGCCAAAATCGGCGTCCACATTTGTCCAATTTACTTGCGCGGTAACATTTGTTGAAAACAAACCAAGTACAAATAGGTAAACTATATTTTTCATGCGTTTTTTTCTGATAGCCATTTGTTTTTACCCCATCCTTTAATCACATGCTTTTCACTGTGATAAGATGAGCGTACGAGTGGACCACTTTCTACATAATCAAAACCAATTTCGTATCCAATTTCTCTTAACTCAGCAAATTCATCGGGGTGCACAAAACGCTGCACCGCTAAATGTTTTTTAGTGGGTTGTAAATATTGACCAAGCGTTAAAACATCACAACCTACGTTTACCAGGTCTTTCATAGATTGTACCACTTCTTCTTTGGTTTCACCAAGGCCCAGCATCATACCTGTTTTGGTACGCATACCGCCTTTTTTTAAGGTTTCTAAAACTCCCAAAGAGCGTTGGTATTTTGCTTGCACGCGCACTTGGCGTGTGAGCCTTTCTACAGTTTCCATATTGTGGCTTACTACTTCTGGTGCCGCATCAATAAGGCGTTGTATTTGATCTGGAATTCCTTTAAAATCTGGTATGAGTGTTTCGAGTGTTGTAGTTGGTGTTAACGCTTTAACGGCTTTAATGGTATTATACCAAATACCAGAACCACCATCTTTTAATTCATCTCTATCTACACTGGTAATTACTGCATGCTTCACCTTCATGAGATGAATGGCTTCTGCTACGCGCTGAGGTTCATCAAAATCTACGGGTGCTGGACGCCCGGTGGCTACTGCGCAAAATCCGCAACTACGGGTACACACATTTCCGAGTATCATAAAAGTAGCAGTGCCTTCACCCCAGCACTCCCCCATGTTAGGACAGTTACCACTCTCACAAATGGTATGGAGTTTATGGGTGTCTACAAGCCCTCTAACGTGCTTGTAACTTTCACCAATGGGTAGTTTTACACGCAACCAATTGGGCTTTTGTATTTTGGATGTGGTAGGATCTATTTTTGGAACAACGGGTAATTCTTGCATGAAATAGAGATTCTGAATGATTGCTTGGGATGCAAAAATAGGTCACTTTCGCTTACCAAATGTCACAGAAATATAAGCATTAAAAAAGAGGCTTTCTTCTTTGTTTAATAACATGATGGGCATCTTTTTAGAGAAATAAGTGGCTTTTAAGCCCACTTCTAGGGCAGATACCACTTCGTTGTATCGTCCATAGTCAAAACGAAGGGCGCCCTTAACATGCCCCCCAGGAACCAATTGCATTTCATTAAAGCCTTTCGTAAAAGAACCCTTTCCAAGGACAACCGAAGGGTCTAGAAAAAGTTGATCATTGTTGTCATACTTTATTTCCTCTTGCTGGTTGGTTGTTGGACTTTGAATTTGCAAATAATAAGGTTTTAATAAACCGGCACTAATGCCGCCGCCATAAATGGCGGAAACGGCTACGCCGTTTTTATTACCCTTCCCTCCAATTAATTTTTGTTGACCAACCCCAAATTTTACTTCGTATAAATTATTTCGCTTGCCATATATATAATTGGACAAAATGATAAAACCCTGGGCCGCGCTTGCGGTTGGGGTCCGCTCTTCTTTTGGATGTTTGTGCTCACCAATTTCGATCCACCACAAATTGGTTTTGGTAATGGATTTATATTTTCCTTTTTCATAAAAAACACTCCAACCATTGGTATTAAAATGTATGCCTTGTGCAATTTGTTTTTGATAAATTAAAGCGCCCTCTTCTTCTTGCTTGATGAGCTGATTGATTTTTTCACGACGTTCATTTTTTAAACGAATTTTATCTTGCTGTGCAGGTGATAATTTTCGTTGTTGCGCAAAACCCATGCTTACAAAAAATAAACATCCAAAAAGGATACATGCTATTTTTTGAAGGGGTGCCAATATATTTTCTGTTTTGTTCACGCTCATTTGATTAGTTCCTTGTAAATTTAAGGCAAAATTGAACCAATGACTGCACAAATTATTTATAAAACTAAGTTAAGAACCGAGGCTACACATCTACAAAGCGGCACTACCATCGATACAGACGCCCCCACAGACAACCAGGGCAATGGGGAAAGGTTTTCACCCACCGATTTAGTGGCCACTGCCCTTGCTACTTGCATGGTAACCACCATGGGTATTAAGGCGCAAAGCATGGGCATTGCGCTGGATGGCACTACCGCCGACGCCACCAAAATAATGGTGAGTGACCCACGCAGAATTGGCAAAATAATTGTGCATATAAAGTTCCCTGAAAGCCTTCAAGTAGATGAAAAAACAAAAGAGATTTTGGAAAAAGTAGCCAGGACCTGTCCTGTAGAAAGAACCCTGCACCCAGATGTGGAACTAGACTTGAGTTTTAGCTGGCCCGCATAATACGGCGGCAAAAACGGCGCAAATAAGCAGCGCAAAATAAAACACTAACTCAATTGCTGCAAGGCCTGCACCACCCTGCTAACCGGAAGACCCATTACATTGTAAAAATCGCCTTCCACCGATTTGATCCCCACCACACCAATCCATTCCTGAATGGCATAGGCCCCTGCTTTGTCGTAAGGTTTGTATTTATCAACGTAAAATTCTATTTGCTCCGTTGTTAATACATGAAAATGCACGGTGGTGCTATCCGCAAAAGCGGTTTCATGGTTACCATCTAAAATTACAACACCCGTAATCACGCGGTGCGTGGCTCCTGAAAGTTTAGATAAAATATGCACCGCATCTTCTTTGGAAATTGGCTTTCCAATAATTTCATTGCCAAGTACTACTACGGTATCGGCTGCAATAATAATTTCATTTCCACTAAGGCCACCCGCTACGGCAATTGCTTTTTGACGCGCAATATGAACCGGCACTTCGTCTATCGCAAGTTCAGATGGATAGCTTTCATCTGTTGGCTGCACAATAACATCAAAAGAAACCTCAGCCCATTCGAGTAATGTTTTTCGGCGAGGAGAACCCGAGGCTAGTATAATTTTTTTATTCATGTTCACTACAAATAATACCTGAAAAATACCATCGATACAATGCCTGTAAGCATTACTATTTTTATAACCGTACTCAGTTTACCAAAATCTTTTTCTGTTTGTGCCGTTAATAATTTTACAAACACCCAAATTAAAGGAACAATAATGGCGAGCACACAGTAAACAATACTTTCCCACCAACCCATGGGCAGTACATACAATTGTAAAATTACAAGCACTGCAATAAGCACCACTAACCATACCGCCACAAATACTTTGGTAGCGGTTAATCCCCACACAATTGGTATGGTTCTACAACCATACTTTGCGTCACCCACCCTGTCTTCTACATCTTTGATAACTTCTCTAATGAGTGAAATAATAAAAGCAAAAGATGCGTATAAAACAGTAAGTCTAAAAAAACGAATTTCTTTGTCGCCCGATTCAAGTACCTGATGCAATTGAAGTGGTTCTTTGGAAAAAAATATAATGAGAAGTACCCATGCCGTTAATAAAGAAATGAGCACATTACCAATGAGTAACTGTTTTTTAAAATTGGTTGAGTATACCCATAGTAATACAATACACATCATGTTTGCAAAAACCAAATACCAGTATGTTTGAATGGGAAGTGCGTAGGCTGTAAAAAACAAACCGAGCATACTTAATACCAAATGAAAAAATATAACCCAGCGCCTACTAATAGCAACATTTACCACCACTTTAGTGGGCTTGTTTATTTGATCGATGTTTAAGTCAAAATAATCATTGATGCTATTGCCAGCAGCAGCAATAAGCACAGAGGCCAGCACAATAAACCAAAATTGCTGCCTACTTTCTGATGAAGCAGGTCCATAAATACGCTCGTAAATACAATACTCAAATAAAAACTGAGTGAGTACAATAAAAACTAAATTACTTGCACGAATGAGCGTAAAAAATGCTGCTATTTTTTTCATGCAATAATGTTAGGATAATAAAATTTATTGAGACCTTACGGTTGTGTCTTCACTCCAATCACCTCTAACGCGCATAATTTTTTCTATCAAATCGCGCACACAACCTGCACCTCCATTAAGAGGCGATACATAAGCAGATAGTTCTTTGATTTCTGTAGCAGCATCTGCCGGGCATGTAGCCATACCAACATGTTTCATCACATCATAGTCTGGCATATCATCACCCATGTAGGCTGTGTTAGCTGCATCCAAACCATTTAAAAGTAAATACTCCTCTAGCACAGATAACTTATCATGCACTTTCATGTACACATCTGTTACGCCTAATTTCAGTAAACGTTCTTTTACTTCAGGTGAATCACCGCCAGAAATAATAGCTACATTATACCCTTTTTTTACGGCCAATTGAAGCGCGTAACCGTCTTTGATATTCATACGTCTTACCATCAGTCCGCCAGGCATCACAAGCAGTGTGCCGTCGGTTAAAACACCATCCACATCAAGTACAATGGTGTTTATATTTTTAAACTGATGTAGCATTCAAATTATTTTTGATTGTCTCTCCACTCATACACCCATGCACTTTGGATCATTTCTAAATGACCTTCGGTACTTTGCTCTCTAGTGCCAGCGAAATTGGGCGTTTCTAAAATCCATTCTAATAAATCCGTAAAACGAATTCTGTAAATTTTTGCTTCCGTAAAATCATCGCCAAAGCGCTCAAATAATTTCATGGCAATATCTTCATGATCTGCCCAGTGTATTGGTGGTTCAAAATGACTCATAGCTATTTTTGATAAAGTAAGTTACAACTAATATTATTCGCCTAAAAACTGAGTTTGATCCGGAAGTGTAATTTCGATGGTTCCAGTACCCGCTTGTAAAACGCACTGACATCCCAGTCTAGAATTGATACGCGGATTTACAGCTCTATCAATAAAATCTTCTTCCCTGTCAGATAATTCTTCGAGGTGCTCCATACCAGCATGAACATACATATGACAGGTACTACAAGCACAAACGGCGCCACAGTTATGGTGCAGTTCAATGCCATTATCCAAACAAACTTCTAATAAACTTTGATCCGGCTCAATATTTGAAAGGGTTACCGGCTCTAATCCTTTCTGTTCAAATTTTACGTTTACTGTATACATAACTAGATGCTTTGGAGCGCAAAAGTATTTCAAAAATGTGGCTACACCCATTTCGTTGAACAATTTATGTAGCGAAAAAGGAAATTTTTATGCAAGGGCCGGTTATTATCTTTGCAGCATGAAAATGAAATTGGGACAACGCTTACTCATTGGATACTATAAAAACAAATTAAGAACCCTTAGTTACTTGTCTAAAGAAAAAGCCGCTTCGGAGGCCTTTCGTTTGTTTTGCACGCCATATTCCCGAAAAATAACACAAAAACGCCCTGCTATTTTTACAAAAGCAACCCCTAAATTGGTTGATTTTGAAGGGTTGGCCATTGTTGGATATGGCTGGCAGGCACCGCACCCAAATGGGAAAAAAGTAATGATACTGCATGGTTTTAGCAGTTACGCCTATAAATTTGAACACTATGTACCCCTTTTATTACAAATGGGTTACGAAGTGCTCGCCTTTGACGCCCCAGGCCATGGGGACAGTGAAGGAAAAATTGTAAATGCCCTTGTATACAAGCGTTTTATATGCTTCGTGAATGAGCTTGAAAACGGCATTGATGCTTTTATTGCTCACTCCTTTGGTGGCCTAGCCCTATCTCTTGCCATGCAGGATTTACCAGATGCAGCTAATAAAAAGATGGTATTGATTGCCCCAGCCACAGAAACAACCTCTGCGCTTCAGGGTTTTTATAAAATGCTGCAGGTAAAACCTGATTTGCAAAAAGCCATAGAGACCTATATAATAAGTATGGCAGGCAAGCCTATTTCGTATTTTTCGGTAACCCATGCCCTTACTATAATTGATACCCCCTGCCTTTGGATTCATGATAAAAATGACAGGATTTGCCCCTTTTCAGATACATTACAAGCACAAACGAGCGCCAAGCCCCACCAAGAATTTTTTATTACGGAAGGACTCGGCCACAACAAAGTGTATAGAGATCAAGGAGTTATGAAAAAAATTGGGGCTTATTTAACCCCCGAATTGTAGGACTTTAGGGGCTATTTTAACCTCATTTTGAGGTAAGTTTTTTTGTGTTTTCAAGGTTTCAACTAATATTGCAGCTACATGGCAAAGAATTTATTGATTGTTGAGTCCCCGGCAAAGGCCA
>JBIKIS010000043.1:0-14792 GCA_044361485.1 Sediminibacterium sp. | reverse complement strand
TAGATAAACCTATTAAACTATACAGAGGTAAAGGTGGCCTTGGTTAAACGTAAATTATAGTTTTAAGAACCACAAAATGGCAGCCGCTTCTTTACCCCAATCTTTGGTGGTTTTTACAAGGTCGGCATCTAATTGTTTGTTTGTTGTTTTTACTGGCTTACTGAGCTTAGGTACTGTATAGACAGGCGCAGATTGCAAAGAAATACTCGTAGCAAAAATGGTAGTGCCTAAACGCGGTACGGCAATACCGAGTATCATACCTGGTAACCCGTTAAAATTTTCGGGACCTGCTTGCACCGGAATTTGATCGGTGTAAAAAGCCACTACCACCACCGAGTCGCAAATTTTAGTAACCGCTTTTTTACATTCGAAACCTGCGATATCTCTAACCTCACCTGTAATTTTCCATTCGTATTTTGCAAGACTGTCATTTACTAAATACAAAGTTTCAAAAACACTGGCTGCATTTGTAACCATACCCAATTCGTGCTTTTGGTGCACATAATTTGTTTCGGTAGGCTTAAAAATCATGTTAATGTACTTGTTGTCCGGGTTTTCTTTGGTCAGAAAATAAAAGCTTTCTTTACTATTAAACTGAAGCGTGTAATTATCTGCTACTACTTTTGGAAACTGCTTTTTAAGCTCTTCCATCCATATATTTTCTTGAGCTTCTGCATTAATGAGTGCAGCAAACTGGCTAATACGGCGCTCGTAGGTAATACTGCCCGCATTAATGAAATTAACTTGTGCGGCAGTTGTGCCAACAATAAAAGATAAAACAAGGATATATAGTATTCTCATGATTGTGTGTTAAATAGTATAACTTAATTACCAGCCCATTGACATAGGCTTACCATTTTTTGAAAAATTATAGACGATACTAAATAAAGCATAACGTCTAATACCATTATTAGCAGTTTCAGATATAAAATTGCTTGTGATACTTCTGTCTACAAATTGGTTTTGATTGAAAATATCGTAAATCATTAGTTTAGCTTCCCACTTGTCGTTTTTAGAAATTACTTTACGCATAGATGGGTGTACTAAATAAATATTACGCTGATTGGGGAAAGCCGCCGTTTTTTGGTAAACAGTAATATCTGTATTTAGGTCTATAAAAAACTTAGCCTTTTTAAACTTAAATTGAATATTTGCATTATTGCGGTAGGTCCAAAAATTAGTAGAAGCACCTGGCCTAATACTAGACACCGTTTTATTATTAGATGCATCAAAACTGCTCCAAAAGTTAATTTTTTTGTCCCCCCATTGTGAAAATGAAATCCCAAATCGGGTAGAAATATTGTCGTTGGTATTTTTAATGCCGTTTACAATATTATTATACCTACCGCCATTAATACCTGTATTCATTCCAAAATTGACACCCTTGAAGAGTTCAAAATCGTAGTAAAATCCGGTACCATAATTGTAATTACCATCAACGTTTACATACTGGTTAACAGACTTACCAAAAGCATCAATGTTTGAAGCTGTTGCAATGGCATCATTGGTGTTGGAGAAACTACCACTCAGCTGCACATACTTGCTTTTCATGACTTTAAAACTATTATAGTTGAATGAAAACTTGTTAGTGAAAGACTGTCTTAAATTAGCGTTACCCACCGTGATATTAAGTGGATCCGTATTATCAATAATAGGTTGTATTTGAAGTAGAGAAGGGTTTTGTGTATTTCCTACGTAACTAAGTATGAATTTTTTTTGCTGCTTGGGGGTGAAGTTAAATGTAGCAGATGGGATAAAGTTGGTAAAATTAACTGCTCTACTTGCATTTGTGGCATAATCAAACAAACTGTATTTAGCAGACCCTATACCTGTACCAATATTAAAATTTACTTTTTTAACTGCATATCGGTAACTGATATTTCCACTATTATTAATTGTATTAAACTTAAAGTGGTTACTTAAAGTGTCTACCTTAATTTTTGGTTGTCCAACCCTATCATCAAATGTATTTCTTTCTGAATTGTTCCCCGCTAACCCAATTTTATAATTAAATATCAAAAAAGAATTTTTACCAAGGGGCTCGGTATACACTGTATTTACGCTGCCCGCAGAGGTAAGTTGAGATAAAGATTTGGTTTGCGCAATGGTTTCCTGTTTAATAATTACGTTAGACGCATTAAAATAATCGTTTTGTGCATTTAATAAGCCATCCTGTGTTTTGTCGCCAAAATTAAAATCGGAATTTACAGAAATGGTTCTGCCTTTTTTTGCAAAGCGCATACGGTAACTTATTGAACCATTCAGTGTTTTATCGTTGGTACTATTACTTGTGGTACGAGCTGTATTATTAAGTGGAGCACTACTTTCAGCTATATAAGAGCCTCCACTAAAGTTTGTAATGTTATCTGATAAAACATTCGCTGCCTTTAAAGTTAATTTAAATAGTCCGGTGCTATCGGTACCCCACTGATCGGTGGTGGTAAACTTATATTTCTTTTTTTCGTTGCGTTGCGAACTATTGGTATTGTTAATAATAGAATTTGTAGGCAAAATAGTTTTACTGTAAGAACTTGTTAAACCGTTTACTATAAGTCTATTGTATTGCGCACTCGTATTAACAGAACCTTTATCAAATTTATTACTATAGGTAGCACCCGCCGATTGCTGGCTAGGAAAGCCTGTAGAGCCCCCTTCTTCACCATCGCCACTTGTCATAATCATTGACATACCACCATCTCCAAATTCGGTAGTGATGCCACCGCCGTCACCATAATTTTGCGCCTCATCCCAATTTAAATTGTCAAATTTGGTATTGTCTGTGGTTACATAACCGGCAATTTTTCGTTTGCCCTTAAATGCATTGGTCATGAGTTTACCATTACCAAACTGGTTAAAGTTGCTACCCGCTTCGGCTTTACCAAAGTATCCATTTTTTTTATCTTCCTTTAATTGAAGGTTAATGGTTTTTGACTTTTGCCCATCATCAATACCAGTAAATACTGCTTGATCCGATTTTTTATCAAATACTTGTACTTTGTCAACCACATCGGCTCTTAAATTTTTAGTTACCACCGCAGGGTCATCACTAAAAAACTCTTCGCCATCCACAAGTACTTTATTTACCTTTTCGCCCTGCGCCGTAATTTCTCCACGTGCGTTTACTTGAATACCCGGCATCTTTTTTAATAATTCTTGTACGTCGGCATTTGGGGTTACATAAAAACTATCGGCTTTATATTCGGTAGTATCACCCTTAACACGAATAGCTGATACTGTATTTTTTACAATTACTTCTTTAAGTATATGGGCTTTAGTATCAATGGCAATGTTGAGCACTGTTGGCGCAGCGCCCACTGTGATTTTATCTGTAAAATCGGCGTACTGCGGATAGCTTACCATAATAATATAATTCCCTACTGGTAAGCTAGCAATACTAAATTCTCCATTATTTGAGGTTCTTACTGTTTTGACAAGTACCGAATCTTTGGCCCTTAGTACATTTACAGAAGCGAGGGATAAAACCTTTTTTTCGGTGGTATCTTTTACCGTTCCCTTAATGGAACTGATTTGCGCAAATGTGGCGAGTGATATTAAAAATGAAAATAGAAAGAGCGCTAGGCTTTTTTGTCCTTGAAATGATAAATACATGCAGTTTGTTTGGTTCTTAAGTGTTGCATTATTAAAAATGCTGCACAAAAGTACCTTGTTGTTTACAAAGTATTGCCAAACAGGGTGTTAAAATAGACGAACGGCAAATAAATGCCCTTAAATGTGTCTTATTTCAAATACCAATCTTTATAACGGGTAAGTCCTTCTATAAAGTAATAGTCGGCGTAGGTTAAAGGCGCATCTACTTCCGACTTATGTGGAAGCGATCCCACGCTATGCATAAGTATAAAACCTCCATTTTCGCCAAGCTTTGCCCTGTAAGTATCAGAAGCAAGGGCCATTAATATGGTTTCGGCAGTTTTAATGTATTCCTTTTTTTCTGCACCACCAGTATACTGCCCTAACTCTAACAAAGCAGAGGCCATAATGGCGCCACTTGATGCATCGCGTGGTTCATTTGGTATACCTGGTGCATTAAAATCCCAATAAGGCACTTTGTCCTTTGGTAAATTAGGGTGAGACAATATAAACTTTGCTATTTTTTTAGCTTGATTTAAATAAGCTTGATTTTTAGTAAAACGGTACATCATGGTATAACCATAAAGGCCCCATGTTTGACCTCTCGACCATGCCGACGAATCTGAGGCACCCTGCCAAGTAACTTTTTTTAAGATGCGCTGATTGGCTAAATCCCAATCTACAACATGCACCGAGCTATTATCGGGCCTAAACTGATTTTCGATTGTTGTATTGGCGTGTGTAACTGCAATTTCTTTATACACCGGATCGCCACCATGATCACTTACCCAGTGCAGTAATTCAAGATTCATCATGTTGTCAATAATCACCGGACAACTTAAGCGCGCACTTGAATTCCAAGATTGAATCGATTTAATAGTAGGTCTATAACGGGTAGACAATGATTTAGCAGCAATTGCAACAACGTCTTTGTACGCAGGATTATTGGTGTATTTGTATGCCGTTCCAAAAGAACAATAAATCATGAAACCTAAGTCATGATTGCCTGTATAGTATTTTTCTTTTTCTAAAACACCAAGTCTTTTTTCTGCTTCTTTTCTAATATTTTCATCTTTGGTATGTGCATATAAATACCATAAAGTGCCCGGATAAAAACCACTACACCACCATTTGGTATCACTAGTTACTGATTTACCTGTTGCTGGCACATAACTTCTTGGCATTACAGAATCAGGCGTGTTTGCTTTTAAATACTGATACTGTTTGGCTGCAAAAACAAAATTATCTTCTATAAGATTTTTCATTTTATTTTTTAAAGAAGCAGTTTGTCCGTAACTGTGTTGAGCCACCACAAACAAAAGTGCAAAACCAACAATGTATTTTTTCATGTCCAAAATTTAATGATATTCTAAAGTTAATAATCTACAGCGTAATCTTTAGGAAATACTTCTCCATTCCATGCTTTTTTTTGCGTCCAATTGGTTGGTGCTGCTGTCCAAAAATCATGAGATGCCGGTAAGCCAAGAGGCATAAATGCAAAAGAAGCTAGATACATACTGCCCGTGTTGGAATAGGAATCTGCAATATTAGACTGGTTGGCACCGACAAAACCTAATGTTAGTAAGCCACTTGCATTAAATGTGTCTTTGACAAACACTCTTTTAAATACAGCTGTTAGCGCAGGCCTTACTTGTGAATACAATACACCCGCAGGCAAGTTGTTTTCAAGTGCGAGTGTAGCGAGTGGCCAAAAAGCGCCTACACGGTAGGTAGAGGATCTTCCAAATATTGGGAAGGTTCCTTCTGGTGAAATAAATCGTTCTTGAAATGATGCATAGCGTTGCATACGTTTATAGGCCTGGTCCAATAATGCTTTTTCTCTTCGTCCTTTGGCAATATTAACACGAAGCACGGTGACAAGCATGGGTTGTATTACAAATCCATTGTAATGGTCAAAATGAAATTTAACACCATCACTATACCAGCCATCCCCTACATACCATCCTATAATTTTATCGATACCTGCATCTATGCGTGCCGCATCAAATGGCGCATCAATACTTAATAAAAATGTTTCTACGATGGCCGCAAATAAAACCCAGTTGTTATTAGATGGTTTAATAGCGCGAAGTTTTGTAAATTCTGTAATAAAACGCTCTTTGGTTTGTTTACTAAGCGGCTCCCATAGCGCAGCAGGCGCGAGTAACAATGCCTGGGCTAAAAATGCAGCATCCACAAGTGGTTGCGCTACTTTTGGTGATCCCCAATACAAATAATCTGGACTTTCCGGATCTACGGCATGTGTGAGTGATGCGTGAATTTGATCCCGCATTTTTTTTCTGATGCGTCCTTCGTTGGTATCATCATCCGGTAAGGCAACAAAAGGAGCAATACCAACAATTAAACGGCCAATGGCTTCCATATAAGCCACTTCTTTGTTTCGGTTGTCCCAGGCAGGACTATAATCCATGGGCATATTTTTCCGGAGCTCACCTTTACTCATACTAGACAAAATAGGCGACGCCATTTTATCTAGTAATTGAACCCAATACAAGCGGTCTTTTGCGCCTGTAGTTTCAAAAGCCTCGTCGATAGCCTTCGTATCAGCTACAGTAGCACTGGTAATAGCGGGCGCGAGACCCACAAAACTTAATATAGAGGATAGTTGTATAAAATTTCTTCTTTTCATAATAATATTATTTATAAAACAGCATCTACTAATTGAATCGTAAAGTTTTGTTTTCCGGTTTTTTTAAGGTCTTTTGCTGTTAAAATAATACGGTATAACTGCTTACCCCAGATGCCAGAAATTCGTTCATCGTCTAATAATTTATCTTCTATGCTTACATCAAATAACTTTGCATCATAATTAAATTCAAGTAATTTTTTTTCGCCATTATTAAATACAATTTTTCCTGGCTTTTCTATCGTTGGCTTAATATGAACTAAAAAGTGAAGCGCCAATTTTTCATTGAGTGCCAGCAGTTCATAATTTTCAGAAATTTGAATGCTATTTTTTGACTGATCAAAATCAAATTTTCGCATGTATTTTTTTACAGCTGCATCCGCTGGATAGGCGGCTGCTATATCCATAGATAATGAAACGTTATTGGCTGTTTGTTGAAATTGAACATCATTTGCTTTATAGGAAATCCCTTCTTTTTGCATCACACCATTAATGGTAGGGCAGTTATGCCAACCCGACTGCATATTCCAAAGTTCATACCTTCTACTGCTAAAGGTTTGTGCAGTATAAGACCCCACACCTGCATCTACAAAAACGGGGGTATTATTTGCATACACAATAAAATTACCAATATCGTTGTGGTTATGACTTTCGGCATTATGTCCACCCTGAACCGCTAAAAAAAGGCCGTTAGTAGATTTGCTTTTAGTTCTGGTCGTTAGCACCTGCCTATCTTGAAACCATGACACCGCCGGAAGTGGTGGGGTTGCAGATACTGTTGTAAGCGAATCATAAACAGATGCAGTTTCTAAAAAATCAATGATATTGCCATTGTCTAATTTATGTTTTTGTAGCCCAAATAAATACGCGCCAAAAGATTTTAATGCAGCGTCATTATAAAGTGCGCCGTAGGAGTATACGCTTTCAGGATCTGGTATAGATTTAGAAAAGGCATCCGCAAAATTTACAAAATTATTTTCTCCAATATGGACTTTACTAATATAGCTACCCATATTGTAAATAAGTTCTTGCTGTTTCCAATCAATTGGAGTACTTGTTAGTTTATTTAGAACATGAATAAAGCGCATGAGCTTGCCACCTGCTTCACTCCAGTAAGAAGGCCCCTCATCACAACCACCATCGTTAGGGTATTGATTGACAAAAAAATCGGTACTCTTTACAGTTTTGCCAATAATGAGCCCAACACTATCTGCACCAAGCCCACTATATAAAGCAGTCATGAGTACATTGGTGTTTACCCATGGATTCCAATTGTTAACAGGCTGTCCGGTAAAGCCCATCCACCAAAAATCAGTACGGGTTAGATAAGGTTGAAATATTCTTTTATTCAATTCTGCAAAAACGCGTTTGCCAATACCTTTCGAATATGCATCTAGTTCATCACTTAACATAAACTGAATCATGGACAGCTGCGCAGCAGCGGTACCGCTTCCTAAATCAATAACCACTTCGTAGGGGTCAGGTAATCCAGTTTTTTCTTTTTGAGCAACAATATGCGCTGGAAGCACCCAAGTGCTTTGCTCACAAAGCGTCCAAATACCATTCGCAATTTGCGGAATGTATTTTTTATCTTTTGTAATAATGGCAGCAACCGCTAGTTCATTTAAAACTTTTCGACGTTCATTGTTTTTTCTTTCGAAATTATAACGGGTACCCGTTATTTTATAATCGAGGTATAAACTTGCTGGTAAGGCTGGCCAATCATATTTTAATCCCCGCTCGCCTTCTTTTACAAGCCTTGCTTTTACAGAGTCGGGCAGTGCGGCAACTTTTTGTAAATAATTATTCTTTTGCTCTAGTCGCCAAGCTGCAATATTTGATAATTTATTCTGTAACTCGTTTTGTGTAAAGGCCTTTGATAAAATATTTCTTTGCCCAAAAGAAGGTTTTTGTAAAATAACAAGCACAAAAAGGCATAACGCCAAAAAAAATCTCTTTTGAGTTACCATACTCTTTTTCATAATTGAATAGTTATAAATATTAATCTAGTAACCTAGTGCCATCCCCAATTTGCATCAGGTATTTTCCCATGTTTCGCCCAAATGTATTTTGATACGCAGTGTTGATTCGGTTGTATACGTCTTCAACGTTGGTCGTTTGCACCAGCGCAATGACGCAGCCACCAAAACCACCACCCATCATTCTTGCGCCAACAATATCCTTTTCTTTTTTGCAGTTTTCTACAATACAATCAAGTTCCGCACAGCTTACTTCATAAAGTTCACTGAGCCCCTTGTGCGTTTCGTACATACGCGCACCAAATGCATCTATTTCACCAGCAAGCAAATGATCACAAGCCGCTTCCATGCGGGCAATTTCTTCTATCACGTATTTACAACGGTTGTATACTTTGTCACTTATAGAATCAGCTACTGTATCTAACATAACTAGCGTCGCTTCTCTAAAAGAAGTAATTAAAAATTGTTGACGAAGCACGGCTAAGCCAGTTTCGCATTCCTGTCTTCTGGTATTATACTCCGATGATGCTAGTGAATGTTTGACGAATGTATCAAACAGTACAATAGAAATACCTTCTAATTTAAAGGGAAAATAGGTATACGATAAATCAGCACAATCCAGTTTGATTACATGGTCTGCTTTGCCAAACATACTTGCAAACTGATCCATCACACCACAGTTTACGCCTACAAAATTATTTTCGGCGCGTTGTGCTGTTTTTACCATTACTTGTTTACTAATATCTAAATCAAAAAGATGCTTGCATGCAAATACGGTAGCACATTCAAGTGCCGCGGATGAAGATACCCCAGCACCTATAGGAATATTGCCCGTAATTAGCATATTAAAGCCTGAAATAACATGCCCATCTTTTCTAAGTTCATCGATAACACCTAACACATAATTAGGCCAGTCCAAATTGGAACGTTGCAAGGCAGCGTCTAAGTTCGTTTGGAAGTTTTGATTAAGATCGGTAGCGTGCAATGCAATTTGGCTATCGTTTCGTTGTGAAACGGCCACATAGATATACTTATCAATCGCTGCAGGAAGCACAAAACCACTATTGTAGTCTACGTGTTCGCCAATTAAATTGATGCGCCCCGGCGACGCAATAACAAATGAAGGCGCTTCACTAAACTGCTGGGCAAATAGCGCGCTTACTTCCGCCTTATTCATTAAATATAGCGGTTAATTAAATTTTCGATAAACTCTTGTTTGCCACTAATGGTAGCTGGCTCGCCTGCTGCAATGGCAATGTCTCTTAAATCCTCTAATGAAAGTTTCCCTTGTTCAAAATCTTTTCCTTTACCGGCGTCATAGCTTGCATAACGGTCGGCTCTAATTTTTTTATACTCGGACTGCTGCAAAATAGCATCTGCCGTTAGAAGCGCTCTTGCAAAAACATCCATACCACCAATATGCGCATAAAATAAATCGGCGGGATCTGTGGAGTTACGTCTAATTTTTGCATCAAAATTAATACCACCACCTTTAAAACCACCTGCTTCTATAATAATAAGTAGTGCTTCTGTTAATTCATTGATATCAGATGGAAATTGATCAGTATCCCAACCATTTTGATAATCGCCTCTGTTTGCATCCATACTACCCAATAGTCCAGCATCGGCAGCTACTTGTAATTCATGCGTAAACGTATGTCCAGCTAGGGTTGCATGGTTTACTTCAATATTTAAACTAAAATCATTTAATAAATCGTGTTCACGTAAAAAACCAATCACGGTTTCACAATCATAATCGTATTGATGCTTAGATGGTTCGCAAGGCTTAGGTTCAATAAAAAACTTTCCGGTAAAACCATTTTTTCTGCCATAATCTCTAGCCGCTTTTAAAAAGCTTGCCAAATGCTCTTTTTCACGCTTCATGTTGGTGTTTAAAAGGCTCATATAACCTTCTCTTCCACCCCAAAAAACATAATTTTCCCCACCGAGTGCAATGGTTGCATCAAGTGCAGCTTTAACCTGCGCCCCCGCATGTGCGAGCACGGTAAAATCTGGATTGGTAGCGGCGCCATTCATGTATTTTCTACTTGAAAATAAATTAGCAGTACCCCAAAGTAGTTTGATGCCACTAGCCGCTTGCTTTTCTTTTAAATACGCCGTAATGGCTTGTAAGCGTCTTTCGTTTTCATGAACATCATTTGTATATTCAACAGCATCTACATCATGAAAACAATAATAAGGCACGCCTAATTTTGTCATGAATTCAAATGCAGCATCTGCTTTATCTTTTGCTCTTTCGATAGGATCAGATTTTGTATCCCACTCAAACAAATGTGTTGGCTCACCAAAAGGATCTGCACCTGAACCACAAAAGCTATGCCAGTAAGCACAAGCAAATCTAAAATGCTCTTTCATGGTTTTGCCTGCCACTACTTGATTTTCATTGTACCATCTAAATGCGAGTGGATTATGCGAAGAAGTTCCTTCGTATTTAATTTTTTCTATTCCTTTAAAAAATTCTTTAGATCCTAATACTACTGACATACTATCTATTTTAAGTCTTTAAATTTATTGATTGTTTTTGATTTGAAGCGCCAATTGTTGTTCCCAATTTTGATAAGCTTCTGTGTAATTGGTATTTGCTGATGGCGCTATAGTGGTTAATGGCTTGCTATTAACAAAAGCTTCCTCAATTGTAGCATATACTTTGGCGCCATAGCCTGCACCAATAGCGGCACCCTTACTTCCATCGGTATGATACAGTTCTAACGGCACCCCTAATGTATTTACAAAACAGTCTACAAAAACATCACTTAAATACATATTGGCTTTACCTGCTCTAATAACTGTTGGTTGCACACCGTTTTGCTGCAGCACTTTAAAACCATATTGCATAGCAAACACAACACCTTCTTGAACCGCACGAAATAAATGCGTCGCTTGATGTCTATTAAAATCGAGCCCCGATATATGTGCTCCAATATTTTTATTGTGGAGCATGCGTTCTGACCCATTCCCAAATGGAAGCACAGCCACACCATCTGACCCTGGTGCAACAGATGCTGCAAGGGCATTCATCTGGTTGTAACTACTAGCACCCATTTTATTTTTCATCCAACTATTTGAAATACCTGCCCCATTAATACATAATAATACACCAATGCTATTGTGTTCCTGTGTGTGATTGACGTGCGCAAATGAATTAACCCTAGACGCAGTATCGGCTTGCAAACTATCTGACACTGCATATATAACCGCCGATGTGCCTGCTGTTGCTGCCACTTCGCCAGGATTTAATACGTTTAATGAAAGTGCATTGTTTTGTTGATCACCGGCTTTATAGGTTACTGGAATTCCTTTTGAAATTCCAAGTTCACTGGCAATATGTTCAGTTACATAACCGTGTGTATCAAATACATTTTTGATAGCTGGAATATGCTGTGCATCGAGTCCATAATAATCCATCACTTCAGTAGACAAACAATTGTTTTTAAAATCCCAAAACATCCCTTCAGATAATGCAGCAATAGTGGTTGTAATTTCACCGGTTAATTTCATGGCAATAAAATCGCCGGGGAGCATCATTTTATGAATTTGAGCATAATGCTCAGGTTCATTTTGTTTGACCCATGCAAGTTTTGATGCGGTAAAATTTCCTGGCGAATTTAGTAAATGCGTTAGGCAATAATTGTGCCCAATTGTTTCAAATGCTTTTTCACCCAAGGCTACCGCTCTATTATCACACCAAATAATGCTATCTCTAATTACGTTTTGATTACTATCTACAAGCACTAGTCCATGCATCTGATACGCAATGCCAATAGCACCAATATCAGAAGGCTTATAGGCCCCAGTAGCATGTAATTTTAAAATAGCAGCCTTAACATCATGCCACCACTGATTTGGCGACTGCTCGGCCCAGCCCGGCTGGTGAGAAATAATGGCAGCCTCGATTTCAGGATGTTGTGCGGTAGCCATTACCTTGCCATTACTGGCATCTATTACAGACACTTTTACAGAAGAAGTACCTAAATCTATTCCTAATAATAACATACAATACAGTGGTAAGGATGAACTCAAATTGAGTCCTTAATATTACTTAATTAGTAGCAAAAAATAGAGGAAAAATAAAAGATTGTTAGTGGCCTCGTCAGGAATCGAACCTGAATCTGGAGCTTCGGAAACTCTTATACTATCCATTGTACTACGAGGCCAATTGCAAGGTGGGTTGCAAAAATAATTGAATTGCAAATACCCGCCCGTATTAATTAAGGCCTCGCCGCCGCTTTACACCCAGTAAAGCATATAGTGCGGCTGGTAAAAAAATATGCGTTGGCACAGATGCCATTATGTGCAAATCGTCAAGTAGTGACGATTCGTTGTTTAAAAAACGAAATACCCGGTCTGGCGGATTTTTAGAAAATATTTGAGTGAAAATAGTAGCGCCATCTAATTTTTTGTCTTGTAATACCCTAAGTAACACGGCGTCGTACAGGCCAAACTTTTTTTGAGAAAAACTGGGCGTCCTTAATGGATTTTTGCCGGCCACCAGATCAGCTATAACCGCTTTTGTTTTTTCTTGAATAAAATGAAACGCATAACCACTGCTTCCTTTTACCTGACCACCAGCAACACCCATGTTAATGATGTTTCCAGCACCACCCGAAAAACAAAAATTAGTCATAGGTATTTGACCAAATTCTTGATGTGTTATATTATATACGACAGCGCCATATGTTTTTTGAATATAAGCCTGTATGGCTTCGTTGTAGTCCTTGTCTGCTAATAAATTTTCTGTAAACAACGTATATTCTACAAGTGCGGTAGTACTAGAAGTAGGCATTACATACATAAAAGTAGTGCCCTTTGATTGATCTACGGTAAAATCCATGAGTGTGGCTACACCATCATTAAAAACAGGGGTCTCCGTTTTTATTTCATAGCCTTTAAAATGCTGCCATAAAAAATAATCAGCAGACTTTTGCGCCAGCAGATGTACCGGTTCAAATAAAATGCTATTAAAAACTTTATTAGCGGTAAGTGTTTGATTTTTGAGCTGAACACTAGCTCCTGTTTGCGTGGTTTGAACCGACAAAACAGATTCTGTACAAAAAGTAATATTTGATTTGCTGGCAGCCAGTGATAATACATGCGTATATAAATCAATTCCCCTAATCATTTTATAAACAAAGGGCGATAAGTTCAATTGACTTTTATAAGAGGGCGCAATAAAAGAAACATGATCCCATTTTTTGATTACGATGGGCTCAAAAATATCAGCGTCTTTTTCCCAAAAACACCAGGTTCGGTCATTGGTATTTTTTTGAGCTGCATCAATCACCAAAATTTGAGCACTATCAAAAAATGGATGCTGCATCATGCGCATAAGTAAACTTAATCCCGCAAGTCCGGCGCCTGTAATAATATAATCGTAATGAGATTTCAAAAAAGCCTATGCTTGATTTTGAAGGACTTCGTCTTTGCGCACTTTGTCCCAGTATTTTTTTGCAACCAGTAGCATACCAAAACTTTCGCCATCTTCTTTTCCTAAATGCTTATGGTGCATTTTGTGCGCCCATCTAATGGCTTTGATGTACTTATTATTAGATCTGGTAAACAGTTTAAAACGCTGGTGAATAATAATTTCGTGGACTAAAAAATAGGCAAAACCATACATGGCGATGCCGGCACCGATACCCACCGACCAGTAATTTTGCGCCATACTACCTAGCATGATACAAAGCCAACTTGGAATGGCAAATATTAAAAAGAAGGCGTCATTTTTTTCAAAGAAGCCGTCGCTTTTCTGGTGGTGATCTTCATGCAAATACCATAAAAAGCCATGCATCACATATTTATGGGTAGCCCAAGTAATGGGTTCCATCAACAAAAAAACGCCTATAGCAACAAAAACATAGATCATGGTAAATAATTTCGAAGTGTTAAAAAAAACAGCACTTGAATACATAACAAATGTAGTGCAAAAGGGTTGGCTTTAGGTTGCTCCCATTTTCTAAATAAAACCAGCAAACCCGCGCTCACAATAAACCAACATACATAATTGTACACCGGAATATCTAGTGATAGCCAGGTCCAAAACCCAAGCTTTACGGCAACAGGCTCCATTAGCCAATCAAATAAAACGGCTACAAGGGCTGCATCAATTACAAATGCCAAATTCTCTATGCGTTTAGAGACCCCTTCTCCTTCTTTTAAAAACTGGTGCTGAAGCCAGCGGTGCAACATAGTCATAACGGTTCCGGCACAAAAAACAACCACAAACCAGTTCATTCCAATGGTAAATGGCACGTCCATGAGTCCCGGACCCATTGCCTTTCCATAAAAATAAGAACCAAACAATAAACCTGTGTTTACGCCTATTATTTCGGAGAGCATGCCTGTAACAAATGCAGCGATAAAAAAATACCAAAATTTAGGAGATAAGCTATGTTGATTCCAAAGCAGCAACACAAACATGATCCAAAGGTTGAGCGGCGTATTTGAAACAAACCAAGCTGCATGGTCAGAAATTAAAATACCAAGCATGCCACTCACGTGAAAAAGGAGTGCTATAAAAACAGAAATAGCAAGTTTATATTTTTCTACAAAAAGCCTCA
>JBIKIS010000042.1:0-14842 GCA_044361485.1 Sediminibacterium sp. | reverse complement strand
TCAAATTATTTTAGGCAATACCTATCATTTGTATTTACGACCTGGTACCGAAGTGCTAGAAGCAGCAGGGGGCTTACATAGATTTAATGGTTGGCATAAACCCATCTTAACAGATAGCGGTGGATACCAAGTTTTTTCTTTGGCAGCCAACCGAAAAATTACCGAAGAAGGGGTAGTTTTTCAATCTCATATCGATGGTAGTAAACACCTTTTTACACCCGAGTCGGTGATGGACATTCAGCGCAGTATTGGCGCCGATATTATTATGGCTTTTGACGAATGTCCACCTTATCCAAGCGAGTATTCTTATGCTAAAAAAAGTATGGAGCTTACGCACCGTTGGTTAGAGCGTTGCATTAAAAGACTTGCCGAAACGCCCGATAAATATGGGTATACGCAAAATTTATTCCCCATTATACAAGGCAGCACTTTTAAAGATTTGCGTGTTGCCTCTTCCGAATTTATTGCTTCTAACAATTCTGTTGGTAATGCGATTGGTGGCTTAAGTGTTGGAGAGCCAGAAGAAATGATGTACGAATACACATCGCTTTGTACCGAAAATTTACCTACCAATAAACCCCGTTATTTAATGGGTGTTGGAACACCTTGGAACCTACTTGAATGCATTGATAGAGGAGTTGATATGTTTGATTGTGTGATGCCTACCCGCAATGGCCGAAACGGTATGTTGTTTACATCTGAGGGTGTCATTAACATCAAAAATAAAAAGTGGGCATCCGACTTTTCTCCAATAGATACAGGCATTCCATGCCATTCTAGTAATTATTATTCTAAAGCTTATTTACGTCATTTGTTTATTGCCGATGAAATATTAGGGCTTCAGATTGCAAGTATTCATAACTTGGCTTTTTACTTATGGTTGGTGGGAGAGGCTAGAAAGCAAATACTAGCCAATAATTTTGCTACTTGGAAAGCGCAAATGCTGCCCATTTTAAAACAGCGTTTATAATTATTTTGTAGGTACATGAAAATACTTGACTGGTACATACTTAAAAAATTCTTGTTCACTTTTTTCTTTGCAATTTTTTTATTTGCAGTGATTGCCATCGTTTTTGATGTAAGTGAAAAAACAGATGATTTTGTGCGTTCTGGTTTGGGTGCAAAAGATATTATTACCAGTTATTATTTTGGATTTATTCCGCATATTATTGCACTACTATTACCGCTTTTTGTTTTTTTAGCGGTTATATTTTTTACTTCAAAAATGGCTGGAAACTCCGAAATCATTGCCATTTTAGCGAGTGGTACATCTTATAATAGATGGCTTCGTCCTTACTTAGTGGGAGGTGTTATGCTAGGTATGGTGCTCTGGTTTGCTAACCAATACGTAGTGCCAAAAGCCAATCAAATTAGAGGAAGTTTTGAAGCGACCTATATCGATAAAAATAGTTCTTACAATGCACTTGTAGGTACCAACTCCAATATTTATTTGCGCATTGATTCATTCACGTACGCAGGTATTTATGCCTATGATACGGCCACAAAAAGAGGCGGTCCATTTTTTGCATACACCTTAAAAAATAACAAGCTGGTGCGCAATATTAGAGCCGATCAAATAACGTGGGATACGGCTTCTAAAAAATGGAAACTTGAATTTATTATTGATCGAAAAGTGATGCCGCTCCAAGAAAATGTTGCATATACCACCCAGCAAATCATGGCATTTAATTTTGGTCCGCTCGATTTAAGCAGGGATAAGTACACCAAAGACAAATTAACCACATCCGAACTAAACCGCTTTATAGAACTTGAAAAATTAAGGGGTTCGGAGGGGCTTAATGCCTTAAAAGTGGAGCGCTATAGGCGTGATGCCACCTGTGTAACGGTGTTGCTACTTACTATTATAGGAGCCATTGTTGGTGGCCGAAAAGTACGCGGTGGTAGTGGCATGCACCTAGCCGTTGGCTTTATTATTGCTGCATTATTTATCATAACCGACCGTTTTTCTACCATTTTTGCCACAAAAGGCAATTTGCCTCCATTAATGGCCGCTTGGATACCCAATTTTATCTTCCTTTTTGTGATATTTTACCTCTATAAGAAGGCCCCTAAATAGGAAACGTTAAAATGCATAAACTTCTTTGATATTCTTTTGTTATACAATGCAAGTTGTACATACCTTTGCGCAAGATTTTTTTTAAAATGATGTTGTCATGGAAATATTAAAAGAAAAGTTTAAGACGAAAGCAGAAGCTGCTGCGCTTGAAATCAAAGAAATTATTAAAACCCACGGTACCAAAAAAGTGGGTGAAGTAACACTGGCACAAGTGTACCAAGGTATGCGCGGTATTACTGGGCTTGTTACTGAAACTTCTTTACTTGATGCGCAAGAAGGTATCAGATTTAGAGGCTATTCTATTCCAGAATTACAAGCGAGTTTACCAAAAGCACCCGGTGGTGGTGAGCCATTACCTGAAGGTCTTTTTCACTTAATGTTATTAGGTGAACTACCAACACAAGAAGAGTCAGAAACGATTACCAATATTTGGCAGCGCAGAAGTCATGTACCCAATCATGTTTTTGCAACCATCGATGCACTTCCTATAACCACACACCCTATGACTATGTTTGTTACAGGTGTGATGGCACTTCAAACCGAAAGTAATTTTGCAAAAGCATATGCTACCGGTATCAATAAAAAAGATTACTGGGGTCCTGTTTTTGAAGATACCATGGATTTAATTGCACGCCTTCCACGTATTGCTGCGTATATCTATCGTCGTAAGTATAAAAACAATGAACATATTCATCCAAACGGCCTACTAGACTGGGCGGGTAACCTTGCACACATGATGGGTTACAATGATGAAAGTTTCAAAGAACTCATGCGTTTATACATGACCATCCATGCCGATCATGAAGGTGGAAACGTATCTGCGCACACCACACACTTAGTAGGTTCTGCACTTAGCGATCCTTATTTAAGTTATGCTGCTGGTATGAATGGTTTAGCGGGTCCATTACATGGCCTTGCCAATCAGGAAGTAATCAAGTGGATTTTTGAAATGCAAGAATCATTGGGTACCGATGCGCCAACTTCGGAGCAAATTGCAAACTATGTTCAAGCAACTTTAAGTTCTGGTAAAGTAGTTCCAGGTTATGGTCATGCCGTACTTCGTAAAACGGATCCACGTTTTACAGCGCAAATGGAATTTGGTAAAAAACATATGCCAGATGACAAGTTGGTAAATACGGTTTGGAATATTTACGAAACCGTTCCACCAATTTTACAATCATTAGGTAAAGTAAAAAATCCTTGGCCAAACGTTGATGCACACTCTGGTGCATTACTGGTTCATTACGGCCTGGTTGAATATGAATTTTACACCGTGTTATTTGCTGTTAGTAGAGCACTTGGTGTTTTATCTAGCCTTTGTTGGGACCGTGCTTTAGGCTTCCCACTGGAAAGACCAAAATCTGTAACCACAGATTCGGTGAAGCAGTGGTTAGAAGGTAAGGCAGAAATCTGGGAAGGATAATAGAACTTACATTGTAGCGTAGGGGAATTAGCTCAGTTGGTAGAGCGCTTGCATGGCATGCAAGAGGTCAGCGGTTCGACCCCGCTATTCTCCACAGCTTGTAAAGGGTCTTGGAAAAACCAAGGCCCTTTTTTTATTTGATATAAACATGGCTTAAATATTTTGTTTTTAGGTGCATATATTAAAATACTTTAATTTTACAAGCAAATAAAACCAATGGTTTGTATAGTAGATTTTGATGGAACCTATTTTCGAAACGATTACTTTAAAGAGTGCTTTTATCGAAAACTACTTAAAAATCCTTTTTTTATATTTCGTCACTTTTTGTGGGAAAGGAAATCGCTATTAGCATTAAAGTATTTATTGTTACAAGAATTAGAGATCGATTATAATCCATCTGAGTTGGTTAATTCAATTGTAAGCGAATGGGTATTGGCCAATAAGCGAAAATATACACAAGTTGTATTAGTTAGTGCTACCCCTCAATTTTTTCTTGATAAGATTTTGGTAAAAAATGAATTATTTGATTCGATTTATGGAAGCACTAGTGTAAATCTAAAAGGGAAAGCTAAATTAAATTTTATTTTAGAAAAGTTTGGATCAGCTTTTGATTATATAGGTGATTCTTCAGATGATACTGTGATTTTCAGAAATGCTAAAAACGGGTTAAAAATAAAGTTTAATTGTCTATGTAATGTTTAATATGATAAGAAATTATACTCTTTTGTTGCGTCCAAAGAATTGGATTAAAAATATATTAATAGCGCTTCCTATGTTACTTGCTGGTCATTTTGACTTTCAAACATTGGTTCATGTTATTTTTGGATTTATTTCATTTTCATGTATCGCCTCTGGTACCTATATCATAAATGATATTGTAGATATTGAACATGATAGAGCACATGTAAAAAAAAGGTATCGTCCACTTGCAGAAGGTGTTGTAAGAGTTGATTATGCCATACTGCTATCAATTACTTTGATAGCAGTATCTCTGATTTGTCAACTTATCATTGGCATAGAGCCTTTTTTAATAGTAGGTGTTTATTTTATCTTGAATTTATACTATTCATTTTCCGGCAAGACAAAACGGTTTATTGACATATTAATATTAAGTACATTTTATTTAATACGAGTATATTATGGGGCTGCTATTACAAATGTCTCACTTACTGGATGGTTTATTGCAACTATTTCATTAGCAGTTTTATCTTTAGCAGTAAATAAGCGTTTTATGGAATGTTCACTTAGTAAAAGTCAAAATATTTTAGGAAGGTCATATACAAAAGCTGATACTTCTTTTTTACAAGTCATTATGTTTAATTTTGCAATAGGCTCAATTGTTTTTTTAAACTTACATGCGTTTCTTGTTTTATTAATTGTATCACCCTATTTTTATTTTGCACTCAATATTGTTTCTGCTTCAATTTTGTTTTTTTACTTTGACTATGCCTCAAATGCATCCGATGATCCTGTTGATAGGGTTTTGAAAAATTATAAATTACTCTTTTCTGTGGTCATTTTTTGTTCATTGTATTTCTATGAATTTTTAAATAGAAATTGATGAAAAAGCAAGTGGCAAATTGGGGGCTATACCCTTCTGTAGAAGCTGAAGTATTTTCTCCTAATACTTATGAGGATGTCATGGACATTGTAGCTCAAAATACCACCTTAATTGCAAGAGGTAACGGAAGATGTTATGGTGATGCTTCATTGGCTTCAAACATAATTTCTACACTTACGTTAAATAATATTATTGCTTTCAATCAATTGACAGGCATTATTGTATGTCAATCTGGCGTACTACTTTCTAATTTACTAGAATATATTGTACCACTTGGATTTTTCCTACCTATTAGTCCAGGAACCAAGTATATTACTATTGGCGGGGCATTTGCTTCAGATATACATGGAAAAAATCATCATGTTGAAGGTGTTTTTAGTGATTATGTGATTTCAATTAAGCTAATTTTAGGTGATGGAACCATGTCAGATATTTTTCCTGATGATGAGCTATTCATTCAAACAGCAGGGGGGATGGGAGCCACTGGCATAATTGTTGAAGTGACCCTTCAATTAAAACCAATTCAAACATCTTACATAACACAAACCTCTTTACGTGCCAAAAATTTAGAAAAGGTATTCGATTTATTTGAAACACACAAAGATGTTACTTATTCTGTTGCTTGGATAGATTGTCTTGCTAAAGGAGCTAATTTAGGTAGGTCTGTTTTACTTTTAGGTGAACACGCTTTAGCTGACAGTGTATCTAAAAAGCAATTATTAGCGGTTCATAAACAACCATTTCTAAAAGTTCCTTTTTACTTTCCATCATGGTTTTTAAATCCAGTTTTTATAAAAATATTTAATATACTATTTTATTACAAACCTTCTTCTTCAAGGCAAAATGCATTAGTGCATTATGACCCTTATTTTTATCCCCTGGATAAAATTCATCATTGGAATAAGATTTATGGTAAGAAGGGGTTTATCCAATATCAGTTTGTTGTTCCAAAAATAAATTCTTATCGAGCTGTAAAGGAAATACTTGAAGTTTTGTCAAGTTGTAATTTAGGTTCGTTTTTAGCTGTTCTTAAGCTTTTTGGAAAGTCAGATGAAGGGCGTTATTTACACTTTCCTATGGAAGGCTATACCTTGGCAGTTGATATCAAAATAACGGATACGCTTTGGAAAACATTAGACCACTTAGATAATATCGTTAATAAATATAACGGAAAAGTCTATTTAACAAAAGATGCTCGAATGTCAAAAATATCATTTGAGCAGCAGTATCAAAATCATATTTCCAATAATAATAAGTTTATCTCTCATCAAATGAAAAGGTACCGTCAATCTGATAAAGAGGTTTGGTTAATAATTGGAGCAAATAGTGATATCGCTAAGGCTACTATTTCCCGGCTGTTGAAATCTAATCCAAATATTTATTTTATTTTACTTTCTAGAGATATAGATTCAACAACTCTCTTCGTTTCAGAATTTATGCTTTCAAATAATTGCCAGATATTGCCATTTGATATTGAGGACTATATAAATTTTAATAGTATAATGTCACAAATGGCTTTTAAGCCAAATGTCGTATTTTATGCTGCTGGTGTTCTTTTTGATAATGCTACTCAAATCAAAAATGTAAAATCATGGAAAGAGTCTTCAATTATTAATTTTGTAGCACCTATAGCTATAATAAATGCCTTAGTTTTAGATGATAATCCATTTCTAAAAAGAGTCATCGGAATATCTTCAATTGCAGGTATAAGAGCTCGAAAGTCAAACTACTTATATGGCGCTGTTAAATCGGGATTTCATCAATATTTATTTGGACTGCGCCAAGATCTGAAATCACGAAATGTTGTCGTTCAATCAGTGTGTCCTGGATTTGTAGCTACCAAAATGACAAAGCATTTAGCACTAAATCGATTTGCGAATTCCCCTATGGATGTTGCTAATTCTATTTTAAATAGTAAAAAGAGATTTATTATTTATCCTAATTTATTCTGGAAAATCTTATCTTTTGTAATTCGAATAGCACCAGAGGAACTGATTTCAAAATTGTAAACCAAATATGAGTAAAGCATTATTTTTGAGAATAATCAAATACCTGAGCTTAGTATTGGTTTTGCTAGGTGTAACTACATACTATCATAGATTTCCAACAGGTGATGATGCATGGTTTGCTGAGCAGTCATATTGGCTTGCAAAAACTGGGATTATTAGATCTAATTTTTTTTTAGGTGTATTAGATTGGGATAAACAAATTTTTGTTAGTCATAAATTGTTTATACTAGCAGGTTCAGTTATCATAAAATTATTTGGCGTTTCATTAATTGCTTCAAAATCGGTCAGTCTGATTTCTTTTTTAGTATTGTTTATTTTTTTGATAAAATACCTTTTTGATAGGAATATATTAAAATCAAATATTTATATCATTCTTTTTTTGCTCTTTGGGAATATCTTATTTGTAAAAATGAGTTTTGAAAATAGGCCAGAACTCATGGTGTTGACATTTGGATTTGTTTCTTTTTATTTTCTACAACATAGGAATTCAAAGTATGTCTGGATTGCAGGTGTCTTAGCAGGATTGGCTTCGCTCTCGCATTTAAACGGTATTATCTATATTATGGCTGGATCTATATTGTTAATTTATGAATCAAGTTGGAAAAAGTTAATATTTTTTATAATTGCGTCGGGTATAACAGCAGCTTTTTATTTCATCGATGTTATTTATTTTAATGCATTTGAAGTTTGGCGTGCACAATTCACGAATGATCCGGCGGTTTTTAATTCAATAGGACTATTAGCAAAGCTTAAAGTATTGCTAAAGTTTCCTTCAATTTTGTATAGTTCGCCCGAACAAGCAGCCCCCACCCTTTTATTATTTGTACTGTTATGGCTTAATCGTTCACGTCTTATATTGTTAAATAATAGCCTTAAAGTTTATTCTTTATTTTTATTTGTTTCATTTTGGCTGATTTCTAAAAGTGCCACTGGTCTCTATCAGTTATTATTTTTTCCTTTCATGTTGTTGCTTATTATTGAGTTGTTAGGCTTTCAATTAGCTGATGAAAAGGTTTCAAAATTATTATTATCAACATTGTTTATATATGTAATTGTTGGGTTGGTTGGAATTTTTCAGGTATTATACAAAATATATACTTCTGATTATCTGCCTGACAAGTATGCAATGATTTGTAAAGACCTATCTAAAAATAGTATTGGATTGGTTCCCTTAGAATTCTACTTTAATCAGTATGAAAATCATCAACAATTATATTGCCTAGAAAATAACTGGCCAATCGATGTATACGGTAAGGATATGTCTACAATTAAGGAACTTGGTGAAATTGCCTATGCAAAGAATATAGACTTTATTCTGATCAATAAGGAAGTTTTGCGAAAACCATCTGACATTTCTGCTAATAGCAACCTACCGCACTATAAAATTGCTTATTCTGATGTCCGTATTTTATATTTTGTTAAGACTGGAAAATAATTATTTGAATGGCCATCCACTTAAAATGAAAAGACAATTTATTTCTCCGTTTGATTTATATTAGTATCTTTATGATATCAAAATAATATCAATTATGGAAAAATTAATCAAACCCCTTTCTGGGTACCGAGCTGCTTTAATTGCGCTTTTCTCTTTTTTATTAGGAATTACGCTTGTCATTGGAGGTGCTCAGCAAAATGCGGGCGGACAAGTTTTCTTTGGCATTTTACTTTTAGCCGTGGCTGTTTTTTTAGTGAAGGGCCTCATGATAATAGATCCTAATTATAGCATCGTGTTAACCTTTTTTGGTAAGTATGTGGGTACGGTTAGAGAAAATGGACTTCAATTTGTAAATCCATTTTACACCAAGTTAAAAGTGTCTTTGCGCATGCAAAGTATTGAAAGTACAAAGTTAAAAGTAAACGATAAGCTAGGCAACCCAATCGAAATTGCTGCGGTGATTTTATATCAGATAGAGGATACGTACAAGGCAGTTTTTGACGTAACAAATTTTAATGATTACATCCGCAATCAAAGTGAAGCAGCCGTTCGTCACTTAGCAACAACTTGTCCGTACGATAATATCGAAGATGAAAAAGCGCACGTAACCTTAAGAGATGGAGGTGAGAAGGTGATTGAAATGTTAGAGCAGGAATTAAATCAGCGTTTAAATAAAGCGGGTGTGCTTGTTACCGAAGCCCGCATTAGTCACCTCGCTTATGCCGCAGAAATTGCGGGTGCCATGTTACAACGCCAGCAAGCAACCGCCATTGTAGCGGCTCGTACAAAAATTGTAGAAGGCGCTGTGGGTATGGTTGAAATGGCCCTTGCCATGTTATCTGAAAAAGATATTGTGGTTTTAGATGATGATAAAAAAGCAGCGATGGTGAGTAATTTAATGGTAGTATTGTGTGGTGAAAAAGCAGCTTCACCAGTCTTAAATACAGGTAGTCTTTATTAATACTTTTAAAACCTTTTTATGTCACTAAATAAAAAGACATTTGTTTTGCGTATTAGCGAAGACATGTTTAATAAACTTTCTAAATGGGCAGAAGATGATTTTAGAAGTGTGAATGGACAAATAGAAATGATACTAGACAAAGCTTTAAAAGACGCAGGTAGAAAAACAGTACAAAAAGAACAAAAGCCTACAGAAAATAGTAAATTGCTTACATGAAAATGAAATCAATCCTTTTTGGAATTTTGGTGTTGTTGTTTGCATCGACATTATCTGCACAAAAATTTACAGTAGGTACTTTTAATTTGCGTTATGACAATCCGCGCGATTCTGGAAATTTATGGAAGGATAGACTCCCTAGAGTAGCTTCGCTGATTGAGTTTCACGATTTTGATATTCTAGGTACCCAAGAAGGTCTTCAGCATCAACTGGATAGTTTGCAAGTAGCACTTCCTGCGTATTCTTACTACGGAATTGGAAGAGACGATGCAGCTAAAAAAGGAGAGCATTCTGCCATTTTTTATAAAACCGCTTCCTTTTCCGTTTTAAATAAAGGAGACTTTTGGTTATCCGAGACGCCTACAAAACCAGGTTTTGGTTGGGATGCACGCATCAACCGAATATGTTCTTGGATACTACTCAAACATAAAAAAACGGGCAAGCAATTTTATTGTTTTAATGTACACTACGATCATCAAGGGATGGTAGCACGCAGAGAAAGTTCAAAACTTATTTTAGAAAAAATAAAATCAATTGCAGGCGAATTACCTGTTATTTTAACCGGCGATTTTAATGGTGATCATAGTTCGGAGTGGTACCAACTTATTGCCAATTCAGGAACATTATTAGATACCTATACCCGTGTTGCAAAACCTTATATGCCCAATGGTACTTTTCAAGGATTTGGTCCTAATCTAAACAAAGACCAAGTGATTGATCATATTTTTACAACATCACAGTTTAGGGTAATTAATTGGGGCGTATTAACAGATAGCTATAATGGCAAGTTTTCATCGGATCATTTCCCGGTTTTAACCCAAATAACCCTGCATTAAGGGTTAATATGTGCAAAAGCTTTCTTAAATAACGGGGCTTTAGCATTTTTATTCACAGGGCATTGCTTCTTTTGTAGAACCCACTAATTTTAAGGTAATCAAACCCATTGTATGTTTTATTTATTACAAACAGACACCATTCAAAAAGCATTAGGTGCAGTTACTGCAAGTACGCCAGAAAAAATTTCTATGCTGAGCTTATTAGAAAAGGGTGGTTGGATTATGTATCCCTTATATTTTTTACTCGTTGCCGCTATTTATGTTTTTATAGAGCGCTTGTTGGCCATAAATAAAGCTTCTAGAATAGAGCCTAACTTTATGAATATTATTAGGGATAATATTGTAACGGGTAATGTGCAAGCAGCGCGCAACTTGGCAAAAAATACCAACAGCCCTGTGGCACGTATGATTGATAAGGGCATTCAACGCATTGGAAAGCCTCTAGACGCGATCGAAAAAAGTATGGAAAATGTGGGTCGCCTAGAAATGTACAATATGGAAAAAAATCTTTCTATTTTATCACTCATTTCTGGTATCGCACCTATGTTTGGATTTTTAGGAACCATTATTGGAATGGTGCAATTATTTTATGGCATCGCATCTACCGGAGAGTATACACTTAACACCATTGCAGGTGGTATTTATACAAAAATGATTACATCTGCTACGGGTTTAATCATTGGGCTTATTGCATACGTTGGGTATAATTTTTTAAGTACCCAAATTGATAAGACCGCCAACAAAATGGAAGTAGCAAGTTCTGAATTCATTGATATTTTACAAGAACCCACTCGTTAATTAACTACAATGAATATCAGAAAGCGTTTAAGATCTCATCCCGAAGTGCACACCGGTGCCTTAAATGATATTCTATTTATACTACTACTGTTTTTTCTAATTGTATCAACACTTGCTAACCCCAATGTCATTAAAGTGTCCAATCCAAAGGCAGCAAGTGATACAAAGGCCAAGCAAACAGTGGTGGTTACGGTAGACAAAGACCAGCAAATTTATATTGGATCTAAACCTATTATACTCGACTCATTAGAATCTGAACTTTCCGTTTTTTTAGCGAAGGAAACAGATAAGCCTTCGGTGGTTATTAATGGCGATAGTACTTCACATTTAGGAACGGCTATTAAAGTAATGCAGGTGATAAAAAAATTAGGTGCAACGCCTGTGATGGCTGTAGATAATAGCCAGTAATTAGTAGCCGCAGTTAATTTTTAGTGGCTACAATCATTCGGTCATTTTCAAACAAATCTTTTTTAAGCACGGTTGTGTAGTTATTTTGTTCAAATACATCCTGCGTTTGAATCCCTAGTGCTTGATTGATTTCTACAAATACAGCACCATCTTTATGTAAATACTTGTTGCCAAAATTTGCGAGGGTACTATAAAAAATAAGTGGATCATTTTCTCTCACAAATAGTGCCGTGTGTGGTTCAAAGTTAAGTACATGGCCCGCCATACTTTCTTTTTCAATGTCCGCTATATAAGGAGGGTTTGAAATAATAATATCAAAACTGCCAAGCTCTGGCCAGTTTGATTCGTCTAAAAAATCAAGTGTTTTAAACGTAATAGACGTGTTATTTGCTATTGCATTTGCCGAAGCCACATTAACGGCTTCAGTAGAAATATCTACCGCTGTAATTTGTGCACTCGGTAGCTTTTTTTGAAGTGCAATGGCAATGCATCCACTACCTGTTCCTACTTCCAAAATTTGTAATGGCGCATGATGGATCTTATTTGTGGTGGCCCAATTTGCACATAAGTTTACAAGCTCTTCGGTTTCAGGCCTTGGAATAAGGGTATGTTCGTTGACTTGTAAACACAGGCCCGCAAACCATGAATGACCTAACACATATTGCACAGGCTTACCCGTTAGTAGCTCTTTGGAATATTTTTCCAAGCAATTCAAATCTTCTATGGTAAGCGGTTCATTTTTTTGGAGCCAACGGTCCATTTTAGACTTTCCCGTAACAAATTCCATTACCATGCCAGCAATAGTGGCTGCTTCTCTATCATCGTAGAGGCCGTCAAGTGCAGTAGTGAGGGATTGTTCAGCGCCTTCAAAAGTCATGATGCAATGTTAGTATCATTTAGGTTATTTTTGCACCAGCCCTTCAAATTTATTTATCCATGCAAAACGCAGATCATTACTTTACCATCGAAAAGCCTTCCATGGCTGAATTTAAAGATAGGGGGAGTAAATTTTTAGGGTATGCGTTTCCGGTTACTAGTGCAGAAAATTTCAAACAGCATTTACAAGATTTAAAAAAAGAACATCCTAAAGCGGTGCATCATTGTTTTGCATACAGGTTAGGGTTAACCAACAATATATTTAGGGTAAGTGATGATGGTGAACCTGCTGGAACTGCCGGTAGGCCCATACTTGGGCAAATTGATAGTAGTGGTGTTACCGATGCCGCCATTATTGTAGTGCGTTATTTTGGAGGCACTTTGCTGGGTGTCCCCGGGCTTATAAACGCCTATAAGTCTGCAGCCTCCATGGCATTACAGTTAACGCCATTTGTACAAAAAACAATTGAGTGCTATTACGAATTATCTTTTGACTATACCCAAATGGGGGATATCATGAACGTCGTAAAGCAATACGGATGTTCGGTGTCGGAACAGTCTATGCAACTGTTTTGTAACCTGCGCATTGGTATTCCTAAAGCCAGACTTGATGAAGTGTTGTATAAATTTAAAGACTTACACACCGTAGGTATAAAACCCTGCGCCTGATTTAATGCCTAGTTTTTTATCTGCTACCATACTTACTAGTAGTGGACATGGTGCATATTTTTCTTCTTTGAATCCTTCGTGTAAAACCTCTAAAATGCTAAGGCAAACATCGAGCCCAATAAAATCGGCGAGTTGAAGTGGTCCCATTGGATGCGCCATACCAAGCTTCATAATAGTGTCTATCGATTCTTTGGTGGCAACACCTTGGTGTAATGCATAAATAGCCTCATTGATCATGGGCATTAAAATTCGATTGGCAATAAATCCGGGAAAATCATTGACCACACAAGGTACTTTTAAAAGCACTTTACTCAGTTCAACAATGGTGTCGGAAGTAGCTGCACTAGTTTCTTTTCCATTAATAATTTCTACCAGTTTCATAATTGGCACTGGGTTCATAAAATGCATACCAATAACCTGTTCGGGTCTTTTTGTAACGCTAGCAATTTCAGAAATAGAAATAGAAGATGTGTTGCTTGCTAAAATAGCGTGTGCTGGTGCGGCAGCGTCAAGCGCTTCAAAAATTGAAAGTTTAATGGCTTTATTTTCGGTCGCTGCTTCTACTACTAAATCGGCGTTAGATACAGCTGTAGTAAGGGTTGTACTCGTTGTTAAGTGAGCAAGTGCTATTTCTTTTTGAGCGGCCGTAATGGTTTCTTTGGTTACCAAACGGTCTAGATTTTTTTGAATGGTAGCAAGCGCTTTTTCGAGTTGCGCACTATTTGTATCTAATAGCGTTACATGAAACGCATGGGTTGCAAATACTTGTGCAATACCATTTCCCATGGTGCCTGCACCAACAACGGTTACATTTTTTATAGTAGACATAAAACTATTTTTTTCGCTTATAATCGCCACGTTTCCACGACTTAATAAAGTCGGCCCAAGCTGCTGGATTTAAAATATTCATAGGTGGAATTTGTCCAGCATAATAATATTTATTGGCTTGTTGACGCAACTGATAATTGACTGCTTCTCTACCATCAGAAGGTAGGGAGTTGAGTAAAATTCTATTGCGGGCTTCGTCGGTATTTTTTCTAGCAACCTCGTACATGTCATCGTTTACTTTGTTGTTTACAAAGTCTCTTTCAAACTGTTCGCGTGTAGGTCTTGGTTTTAAAATAGTGGCTGGTAAATAAACAGTATCACTTACCATGAGCTGAATAACGCTGTACTGATTTTCTGTGAGGTTGGCTGGAATATCAATGCGTCTATCTTTAAAACCTACGCATGAAAAAGTGATTTTGTCACCCTTCAAAACAGCAATCGAAAACACCCCATCTGGGCTCGTAATGGTACCTCTTCCTTTGCCTTCTACAATAATACTGGCAGATGGAATTGCTCTTAGGCTATCGGCGGTCATCACTACCCCATAGAGTTGCACAACCGAGTCTCTGTAGGACGTGTTTTGTGCTTTGGCTCTGCTAAGGCCAAAAAAGACAATTCCAATAAGAAGGATGCGTAGCATTTTATTCATCGGCTCAAAAATACGAATGGTTTTGACAATAAAAAGTCAATAAATGGGCTTGTTTATGGCAAAGTAAGGGCTACAGCAATTAACTTTGCACACTTC
>JBIKIS010000041.1:0-14864 GCA_044361485.1 Sediminibacterium sp. | reverse complement strand
TTGCCAATTTTAGAAAAGGATCACCTGCATTAACAAAGGGCACCACAACCATGTTTGTTCCTAAAGATGGCTATTTTGTTTATTTCAGAAAGGCAGACAACCAAACCATTATGTGTGTCGTAAATAGTAACGATAAGGCACAGGACGTTCAGTTTTCTGATTACGCCGAACTAACTAATGGTTTTAAAGGTGGAAAAGAAGTGGTAACAGGTTATCAGGTAGGTACTCAATTTTCTATTCCAGCAAAGCAAATGTGGATTATTGAATTGAATAAATAAAGGTTGTACCTTACACCAAACAACTACATTGGCAACTAAAAATTCTTTACATCCAGTAAAAGCACCTGTTTGGGAATACTCTTTATTTTCAGAGGCGGATGTGCGTAATTTTCAGGCGGGCACGCATTACCAGTTGTACAAAGTTTTTGGTAATAAACAAATAGAGGTAAACGGTACTGCAGGGACGTATTTTGCGGTATGGGCACCAAGTGCTACCGCTGTTTTTGTTACCGGTAATTTTAATGGATGGAATGAAATGTCTCATCCGCTGCATGTTCGTCCTGATGCTTCTGGCATTTGGGAAGGTTTTATTCCGGGGGTTGCAGCTGGGGAACTCTACAAATATCATATTCACGGATTTGAAGGGGTAAAACTTAATAAGGCAGATCCCTTTGCACATTACGCCGAAAAAAGACCGGATACTGCTTCCATTACTTGGCAAACAAATTATAATTGGTCCGATCAAAACTGGATGGGGCATCGTAAAAACAAAAATGCATTAGATGCGCCCATATCGGTGTATGAAATGCATTTGGCTAGTTGGATGCGTCCCATTCCTTCCGATGAAGGAAGTTACAATACCTATGCTCAAATTGCGGAAAGGTTGGTACCCTATGTTTTAGAAATGGGGTTTACGCATATCGAGCTCATGCCTGTTATGGAACATCCATTTGATGGAAGTTGGGGTTATCAGGGTACTGGTTTTTTTGCACCCACTTCTAGGTTTGGAAACCCACAAGATTTTGCAGCATTTATTAATGCTTTTCATAACGCAGGTATTGGTGTTATTTTAGATTGGGTACCATCGCATTTTCCGTACGATGCACACGGGCTTTATTTATTTGATGGGTCGCATACCTACGAATACGCAGATATGCGCAAAGGTTTTCATCCCGATTGGAACTCTTATATTTTTAATTATAAACGCGGCGAAGTAAAATCTTTTTTAATTAGTAGTGCCCGTTTTTGGATGGATCAGTTTCATATTGACGGACTCCGGGTGGACGCCGTTAGTTCTATGCTGCGCTTAGATTATAGTAGAAAAGCAGGTGCCTGGGAACCCAATGAATTTGGGGGTGATGGTAATTTAGAAGCGGTTGCTTTTATCAAAGATTTAAACGAAACACTCTATCGCGATTTTCCGGATATTCAAACCATTGCAGAAGAAGCCACCGATTGGCCAGGGGTTAGTAAGCCAACATCTATGGGTGGTCTTGGCTTTGGCATGAAATGGATGATGGGTTGGATGCACGATACACTCAATTATTTTAAGACGGATCCGATTATGCGGGCTGGAATACAGGATAAATTTTCTTTTAGTATGATGTACTACTATGACGAAAATTTTATGTTACCCCTTAGTCATGATGAAGTGGTGCATGGCAAGAGTCCGATGATTTATAAAATGCCTGGCGATGAATGGCAAAAGTTTGCCAATTTAAGACTCTTATATGCATATATGTTTATGCACCCGGGTGCCAAGCTTTTATTTATGGGTAACGAATTTGCAGCGACCACCGAGTGGAATTATAAAACCGAGCTTCCATGGCATTTGTTGCAGCATCCAAGTCATGGTGGCATAAAATATTGTGTACAAAAGTTAAATGAATTGTACACTTCCGAACCTGCTTTGTATGAATTACAATTTGACCCATCTGGTTTTGAATGGATCGACTTACAGCACAGATCTGAATCTGTAATGGCCTTTAAACGTAGAGGAAAAAATCCTGCCGATGATGTTGTTGTGCTCATTAATGCGACACCCGTTGTAAGGCATGATTGGAAGATAAGTGTGCAAGGAAAACAGGAATGGCAGGAAATATTTAACAGCGACCATCAAAATTTTTGGGGTACCGGTGTTGTTTATAACCCAGCTATACCATGCGTTTGCGTGGATGCGTCCAAAAAGTATTTTGAGCTTACACTCCAACTCCCTGCACTTAGTGCGGTAGTAATCAAATAATGTTTATTGGGCAAGCGGTAATTGTAAACAAAAAGTAGTGCCCTTTCTAGGCTCTGTTTGTTTGATAAATAATTTACCCTCGTGATAGCTTTCCATTATTCTTTTGCTGAGTGGAAGCCCGAGTCCCCAACCTCTTTTTTTAGTTGTATAACCGGGTTCAAAAATCTGATTGGCAGTTTCACTATCCATTCCCTTACCAGTGTCTGTAATTAATATAACCACCTGTTGATTTTGGACAGTTCCTATGATGCTTATTTTTCCGGCACCATCTGTTGCATCAAGTGCATTTTTTATGAGGTTTTCTAGTACCCAGTCAAATAGTGGAACGGATAGCATTACAAATGCTTCGTTAGGAAGTGTACATTCCATAACTACCTGCTTACTGGATCTGAGTTTCATATAAGCCACCATCCTTTCAATTTCAGTAAACGGATTGCTGCGTGTTAGTAGGGGTGCGCTTCCAATTTTCCCAAAACGATCCGAAATAAGTTGTAGCCTTTCAATGTCTTTTTCAATTTCAAAAACAATGGGGTCTTTGGTTTCTTTTTCTTTTAATAAAGTAATCCATCCCTGTAGGCTAGAAACAGGTGTGCCTAATTGGTGGGCTGTTTCTTTAGCCATACCTAGCCATAATTTATCCTGCTCATTTTTATAGCGTGATCGTAATGTGCTCACGGCAATAAAAACAAATAAGGCCACGATAAAAAGTTGAATATAGGGATACCACTTTACTTCCTTTAATAGCTTGCTGGGGCCATAGTAATAGTGGTTGGCAACATAGGGCGAATCACTAATAACTACAACGATAGGGGCATTAGAAAACTTTTTAAATTCTTCTAATGTATTTAACAGGTACAAGCTGTCTGAAGCAATGCTTGCAGAGTCTAAGTTAAGCGTATTGCCTGTTGGAATCCCTTTTTCACTCGTTTCAATGATGGGGATGTCTTCATTATCGGCGCTAATTTGGGTAGCAAGATTTAGGTTGCTACTGTCTTTACTACTTAAAATAGTTTGTTGTGCTTCTATCCATTCACGCACATATTTTTTTTCGGTATTGGCAATTTTACTTGCTACGTATGTCGAATAAAATATAGTGGCGCATACAAAAAGTATGGCAATAAAAACAAGTAGGCCCGACCACCGATATTGTTTCATGGTCAATTAAAACAAGCCGCCTTTTTTAAGACTTGTTACACCTTCGCCAATTTTAAATCCGTTGTTATAAATTTCAATTTTATAATTACCCATTTGAAATGCGGCAGCTTGTTTCCAGTCAAAGCTAACTTGGCTCGCTTTACCTTGCTCATAATTAACGCTCACTTTACTGGTGTAGCTTCTGTTTCCTTCTTCTCTGGTGTTAAATGAAGCGCCTTCAGAAATAGCTTTTCCATCAGGTCCGGTAACACATACATAAATGTCTTTATTGCCGGATACCGCAATTCTATTAGGATCTAGGGTAAATGAAATGCGGATAAGGTCGGCACGTTTTGCAGAAGTGGTTGCTTTTGCGGCACCATTGTTTTTTACATTTAGTGCTGCGATGCCAATATTTGAAGCGTGTAGGGTAGAAGCTACATCTACTTTTTCGTCGAGCTCTTTTTTAGTAGCAGATAAGTTTTGCTCTAAATTTTGTTTGTCGTTGGTGAGTTGAGACTTTTCGGTGTTTAATTGCTCGTTGGCAACAGTGAGTTGTTTGTTTTCGCCTTTTAACTTTTCAATTTCAGCAAACAAACCCTCTACTTTACCATTTAATTCAAGAATCATTTGACGAGCTAAAGACAGGTCCGCGTCAGATGCTTTTTTATTTTTAATAATCGCGCTGATATTTGATTTTAGTTGCTGGATTTCGTTGCCTCTATCTGCAAGGGCTCCTTGTAATTGACTATTGTTCAGTGTTAGTGAGTCGGCTTTTGCTGCCACTAAATCGTAGGCTTCTTGTATAGCGCCTCTGCTACTATCCACAAATTGGATTTTAGTTTCCATCAGGGTAACGGTGTCTTGGTGCTGATTGTTGCTGTATAAAAAATAAGCCCAGCTACCAACTAGGGCTACTACTAAGAATACGATGATTCCTTTATTGTTACTATTGTTTTCGTTGCTTGTAGACATATGTATTTGTTTTGATGCAAATTAAATAAAATCGCTTGAAACCAACCTAGTTTTAGCATTTTGATACAATTTTCTAGCATCTTTGCAGTATGTCTGCCGAAAAAATCATTGCTGATTGGAAAAAAGGGAACTTCAAGCCTATTTATTGGCTAGAAGGAGACGAGCCTTTTTTTATTGATCAGGTGGTGCATTACGCCGAGCATAAAATTTTACCCGAGGCAGAAGCTAGTTTTAACCTGTCTATTTTTTATGGTAAAGACGCCGATTGGTCATCGGTGGTGAATGCTTGTATGCGCTACCCCATGTTTGCAGATAAGCAGGTGGTTATTTTAAAAGAAGCGCAGCAAATGCGCGACATAGAAAAGCTAGAATCATACATTGACAATCCGTTGGCTTCTACCATTTTTGTGGTGAGCTACAAAGAAAAAAAGGTAGACGGCCGTTCTAAATTAGCAAAAACCCTTAAGTCAAAAGGGGAGATGCTATCTACCAAAAAAATGTATGATAGCCAGCTACCAGAATGGGTGAATCAAATGGTGGCTTCACATCAATTAACCATCGCACCTAAAGCACTTCACTTGCTCGTAGATCATATTGGAAATGATTTGAGTAGACTGCAAAATGAAGTAGAAAAATTAGCCGTAAACTTAGCTGGCCGAAAAAATATTACCGAAGACGATATCGAAAAATACATTGGCGTTAGTAAAGACTTTAATGTTTTTGAACTTCAGGATGCACTGGGTAAAAGAGATCTCGCTAAAACCATTCGCATCATTCATTATTTTGAGGCTAACCCTAAAGCGGCGCCTATACAAATGATACTCCCTGCGCTTTATAATTATTTTAGCAAAGTATTTATGCTATATAGCCTTCCAAACATTACAGAGCAGTCTGCAGCTGCGGCGCTTGGTGTCAATCCGTTTTTTGTAAAAGAATATATTGCTACTGCGCGCCGTTATGATTATGAGGGTATCGAAAAAGTATTACTACTGCTGCATCAATATAATTTAAGAAGCATTGGTGTGCATGACGCTGGAACCTCTGACGCGGGTTTGCTAAAGGAGTTGGCCGTAAAAATGATTGCTTAATTTGTAATTGATTAAGCAGCGCCTTGCAGTAAGGCTGCGGCTTTGTTTTTGTCTTGTAAAAGCTGTGCTTTTAAACCTTCCAATCCTTCAAACTTTACCTCGCCTCTTAAATAATAATAGAGTTCCACTTTTAATTGTGCGCCATAAATATCGGCGTCAAAATCAAAGATGTTTACTTCAACCACTCTTTTTTTACCATCGATAGTAGGCCTTACACCAATATTCATCATGCCAGCGTACACTTCTTTTTCTTCATTGATCGTAACGCGAACTGCGTAAACGCCATCGCTCGGAATCAATTTTTCTTCAGAAGCAATATGTAAATTAGCGGTTGGATAGCCAATGGTTCGACCTATTTTATTTCCTTCTACAATAAGGCCGTCAAAAAAATAAGGGTACCCTAAAAAAGTATTAGCGGTTTCAATATCATGCGCTGCAATGGATGCTCTTATTTTTGTAGAACTCACCACCGATTCTTCTAATACCTGTTCAGAAATTTCATTCACTACAAATCCTTGTTCTTTTCCAACTTGTTCTAATAAATGAAAATCACCCAGTCGGCCTTTTCCAAAGCGGTGATCATAACCAATCACTACGGTGTGCGGTTTAAAATAGGCCACAATAAAATCTGTGATGTATTCCCTGGCGCTTAAGTTGGAAAAATGATGATCAAAAGGCACAACCACCAAATGATCAATACCCGCTTTTTCTAGTAAACTAATTTTTTCTTGGAGCGTGGTTAATAGTTTTACATCGCCCGGAACCGAGGATACAATTTTGCGTGGGTGGGGGTGAAAAGTGATGATAACCGTTTCTCCATTTACCTGACTAGCCGTTTCCTTCAGTTGCTGCAAGATTTTTTGATGCCCCTTGTGCACCCCGTCAAAAGTGCCAATTGTAAGCACGGCATTGTTAAATGTTGGTAAAGAAGGGGCTAGTTCGTAGTGGACTTTCATAATCAGCGGCAAAAATAAGCCCGAAATTCCAATCTTGGGTCATTTGCAGGGATACTCTTTCTGTCTTTTGCTTACCTTTGCCATGGATACAGGTTTTTGTTCATATTTATTATATACCAATGTCTTTATACGCTAAACGAGGGGTTTCGGCTCAAAAGGAAGAAGTACATGCAGCCATTCAAAAGCTAGATCAAGGTTTGTATCCGCATGCTTTTTGTAAAATGTACCCCGATTACATGATGGGTGATGATAATTATGTAAATATCATGCACGCCGATGGTGCTGGTACCAAAAGTATTTTAGCTTATTTGTATTGGAAAGAAACCGGTGATGTGTCTGTGTGGGAGGGAATCGCTATTGACGCCGTTGCCATGAATTTAGATGACTTACTTTGTGTAGGCGTAACGGATAATATTTTATTTTCTTCGACCATCGATCGCAATAAAAAAGTAATTCCAGGATCTGTTTTAGAATCAGTTATCAATGGAACGCAATCTTTTTTTGATACACTTGCTAGTTATGGTGTACAGGTTCATTATTTAGGAGGCGAAACTGCCGATGTAGGGGATGTGGTAAGAACCATTGCAGTAAATGGAACCATGCAAAGTAGATGGCCAAAATCTAAGTTAATTACCAATCAAAATATTGCTGCTGGGGATGTGATTGTTGGTTTTGCAAGTTCTGGCATGGCCTCTTATGAAAAGGAATACAACAGTGGACTTGGAAGTAATGGTTTAACCAGTGCAAGACATGATGTGCTTAGTAATTACTATGCCACTAAATATCCTGAAACATTTGAGCCAACACTTGATCGTGATGTTGTTTATTTAGGAAAAAATAAAATGACGGACACCCTTGCTATAGATGGTTTTGCAGACACTATATCAATAGGGAAACTACTTTTAAGTCCTACCAGAACCTATGCACCACTTGTTAAAAAAATATTGGATACACACTTTAGTGATATTCATGGAATGATACATTGTAGTGGCGGTGGGCAAACCAAGTGCATGAAATATTTGCCTACTACTTTAAAAATTATCAAAGATAATTTGTTTACGCCGCCACCTATTTTTAATTTGATTCAAGAAAATGCAGGGTCGGACAATAAAGAAATGTATCAGGTTTTTAATATGGGGCACCGCCTAGAAATTTTTACCAATGAAAAAATGGCAGCGGCACTTATTGAAATTGCTGCTGAGTTTAATATAGACGCTCAAGTTGTAGGTCGTGTAGATGCTGCGGCAAAGTCAAGCTTACACTTACATACTTCAACCGGTATTATCGATTTTGAATATTAAAATATTTTTATGTCAGAAACAGTTGTATCCATTAACCAAGCTAAAATTTATCAAGGCAACAATCTAATTTTAGATGATGTCAATTTTACGGTTCAAAAAGGGGAGTTTGTTTACCTTGTTGGAAAAACTGGAACCGGTAAAAGTAGTTTGCTAAAAACACTATACGGTGAGCTCGCATTACAGCATGGAACTGGTTCTGTGGTTGGGTTTGACTTAAAAGATATGGACTGGAAAAAAGTGCCTTTTTTACGCCGAAATTTAGGTGTGGTATTCCAGGATTTTCAATTATTAACCGACCGTAATGTGCATGAAAATTTACGCTTTGTATTGCAAGCAACCGGTTGGCAGGATGAGCGTTTGATTGAAGAAAAAATCAACGACGTTTTAGATAAGGTAGGCCTTAAAAGTAAAGGCTTTAAAATGCCTTTTGAAATGAGTGGTGGCGAACAACAACGCGTTGATATTGCACGTGCGCTTTTAAATTCTCCCAAACTAATTTTAGCGGATGAGCCTACAGGAAATCTCGATCCTGAAACCAGTGATGAAATTATGCAACTGCTTATTCATATTGCAAAAGATTATGGTACAGCTGTAATTATGGCCACCCACGATTTTATTGTCATTAACAGATATCCTTCTCGTATTTTAAAAACAGAGGGTGGGAAAGTGTTGGATAGCGGTGCCCTATAAATGATTTGATTTCATTAATTCTTTAACCCCAAATGATAGTGGCACATTCTTTGGCCAGCATATCGTTTGTTTTTTCCAATGCCATCAATTGCTTTCTTGTTTCAATCTCTTCTTCCGAAAATGGATGGTGGTAGAGTTGAATAATGATTTCTTGAAACGCATTTGCCGATGAACCTTGATGGTAAGAAGCAGCAAGGGAATTGTTAATCAGTTTTGTATTTGTTAAACAGTGCCTGCCATGCTTTATGCCTTCGATTAACGCTTCATCAGCACCATCTTTTACAAAACATGGCTGAATTATAATTTGTGCTTTTTCAATCATGTCTTGACGCTCAGCGCTAGATGGATTGGCTACAATGCAGGTATGTGGCTGACTGTGGGCAAGTGCAACCAAGCTAGGCGAAGGGTTATTGCCGGTGATGACAAAAGGTACTTTAAGGTTGTGAAATACATGGGTTAAAAGCCAGCGAGCGGTTTTATGGGTAGCAGCATCAGAAAGGTTGCCCTGAAAGAGGCAGTAGTTACCTAGGCCAGTTTTACTGCTAACACTACTATTACTGTTGTTAAATGGAGCCAGTATTTGGATGTTGCCGCCCAAAAAAGAATCGGCTAATGTTTTTTTGTCTGTATCAGATGTTACAATCCATGTAACACGCTGGTTTATTTTTTTGAGTATTTTTTTGGATAAAACCGCTTCTCTCTGATAAAATAGTTTTTTTAATGGGGCGATGCTCCTTTCTTGGAGGTACCTAAAATACCTAGGGGCATAGGTGAGTAGGCGTACCCAAATATTTTTATTGGCAAGCGCTGATGATAATGCCAATTCTGAGGGGCCTAAACCTTCAATTAAAATCGGGAAATTGTTTTCATTGAGATCGTTAATGAGTTGGGTATTCAGATACTTACTAGTGGCATAGGGCGCCGAAAATGAAAAATTTCGATGCCCCTGATTGATGGGGTATGTTTTTACAGAGCTGCAAATTTTTGAAACTTGCGAAGTGGTGGCGGTGTTAATCGTCGAATCTGAGTCACTAAAAGTAAATAGATGCACCTGAACACCCGACCCCGATAGTGCCTCTATAAGCCAGTAGGTTTGCTGTGCATCACCAAGGGTGTTTGGGCAGGGTAGGTTTCCGGATATAATGTTTAGGCTTCTTTGCATGGTGGTACAAATTCAACAACAAGTTGCTCCTTTGATTGTTCGCTGATGTGCCCAAATCAACACCGATTGTATTGACAAATGGGGTCATTTACAGGTCTAATTCTAAGTTTTTTTTCCACGAAACTAAACTCATTTTTTATTCCATCAAAAGTCTATAAATAATTGATAAACAATATATTGTAACTATCTTATTGTTAATTTAATATATCTAAATTTAACTTCTCCACGTCTTATTAACAAGCCTGCAATTTTTACCATCATTTCTACCTGTTTTAATGTAAGTTCGCGGGTATTAAAAGAATAGAAAAGTGAGATTAAAATCATTAGAAATCAAAGGGTTCAAAAGTTTTGCTGACAAAACAGTGGTAACATTTGACGAAGGTATTACTGGGATTATTGGGCCCAATGGTTGTGGTAAAAGTAACATCATTGATAGCATCAGATGGGTTATTGGTGAGCAAAAGATATCGGCGCTTAGAAGTGAAAACCTCGATGCACTCGTTTTTAATGGTAGTAAAACAAGAAGTGCGAGTGGACTCGCGGAAGTGAGTTTGACTTTTGAAAACACTAAAAATTTACTTCCTACCGAGTTTAGCACCGTAACCGTTACACGTAGGTTTTATAAAAACGGCGAGAGCGAGTACCGCCTCAACGACGTAAGTTGTCGTTTAAAAGACATCCACAATTTGTTTTTGGATACGGGTGTTAGTACCGATAGTTATGCCATCATCGAACTAGGCATGGTGGATGATATTATCAAGGATAAAGAAAATAGTCGCCGCAGAATGCTTGAGCAAGCAGCGGGTATTACCATTTACAAAACCAGAAAAAAGGAAGCTAAAAATAAATTAGATGCGACCGAGCAGGATTTAGCGCGTATCGAAGATTTGTTGTTTGAGATCAACAACCAATTAAAGACCCTCGAAAATCAGGCTAAAAAAGCGGAAAAGTATTTTGAAATAAAGGGCGAGTTTAGAGAAGTGTCTATCGAGCTTGCTAAAGCTGCGCTCGAAGGCTTCAACATCACGTACAAGGAGCTAAATGAGCAACAAGACCTTGAGGTGAACAAGCGAGTGCAGTTAGAAGCTGAAATTGCAGTAGAAGAGGCGGCGCTTGAACAGGAAAAAGTAGGTTTTATTGAAAAAGAGCGCGCGCTTCAGAGCATGCAGCAGTCTTTTAACGATTTACTCCAAAATTTACGTGGTAAAGAAAACGATAAAAACTTAGCCACTCAAAAATTACACTACCTCAAAGAAAAAGAAACCAATTTAAAAGAGTTTTTGGATAAGGCAACTGGTCAGGTAAAAACAATTGGTGATTCTATCGAATACACACAAATTCAGGTTGGCGAAGAAGAAGCAAAATTAGCAGAGTTACAAGACGCTGTAGAAAATGCAAAACTTGATATCGAAAACAAGCGCCGTAATTTTGATGAACGCAGATCAGGTGTAGACGCCCTAAGAAATGAGTTTCAACAAATTCAAAGAGGACAGTTTGACGCTGAAAAAAAGGTAGCCGTAGCAGATACTTCTATTCAAAACCTACAACGTGCGCAAACGCAATTAACCGACGAGCAGTATCAACGTGCACAGCAGTTAACACAGTTGCAAGATGCACTTGTAGAAAAAGAAGAAAGCCTAGCAGACAAGCGTAATGCTTTAGCAGATTTACAAGCGCACCAAGAAAAAACAAAGTCTAGTATTTTTGAAACACAACAAGCGCTTGAAGTACTTCGTGGTGAGCTTGCCGAAGAAAATAGAAAATTAGACGCTAAGCGTAACGAATACAACTTACTTAAAAGTTTAATGGACTCTATGGAAGGTTATCCTGAGAGCATTAAATTTTTACACAACAACCCAGATTGGAACCATTCGGCACCTATACTTTCTGACATCATTTATGTAAAGGAAGAATTTAGAGCAGCCGTTGAAAATGTTTTGGAGCCTTACCTAAATTATTATGTGGTAAACAGTTTACAAGAAGGTTTGCAAGCTGTTCATTTATTGGATGCCAATCAAAAAGGTAAAGCCAACTTTTTTATGTTGGACAAGTTTGCCGATTTCAGATCAGAAAGTTCACAACCGGCTGGCACATTTGCCGCACTCGATGTAGTAGAAGTAGACGAGCAATACAAAAAATTAGCACAGTACCTTTTATCGAATGTTTACATCGCCGAAAACGAAGATGCTATTAACAACAGCAGTGGCGCAATCGTTCTTGAAAAAACGGGCAAATTTGTTAAAGGTAAATACACATTAACGGGTGGTAGCGTTGGTTTATTTGAAGGTAAAAAAATTGGCCGTGCTAAAAATCTCGAAAAATTAGCAGAAGATATTACCGATCAGGAATCTGTGGTTAATTTATTAAAATCAGATATTCAGTTCAAGCACAATGAAGTAATTGCTTTTAATGATCAATTAAAAGAAGGTAGCATCAAGCAAACCGAAGCTGAAATTAACCAGCTTACCAACGAAGTTTTTGCTGCTAAAAATAGAATTGAAAATTTACAAGCCGCAAGTTTAACAGCTACCGACCGCCTTGCAGATATTGAAGTGCGTTTGGGCGATGAGCATGATGCCATTTCAGAAACCCGTGCGGCGCTTCATGAACTCAATGATAGTTTGCAAGCAACCGCAGAGCAAGTAAGGTTGGTAGAGCAGGACTATCAATTAGCTGAACAAGCTTACAATGAGGCTTCTGCTGCTTACAACGAAACCAATATTACGTTTACACGTCAGCAAAGTAAGATTACCACGCTTAAGCAGGAATTGCTTTTCAAAGAAAATCAGTTGAGCGAACTTATTGCGCAAATCGAATCCAATACTTCGCAGTTATCTGAAGCGTCTACAGATATTGCAGAAGGAGCTGCTGCACTTGCTGCATCTGAAACGCTTTTATTGGAGCTCATGCAACAAAAAGAAGTAGAGGAGCAAAAATTAAATGAAGCAGATCAGGCTTACTATAACTTAAGAAACGCACTTCAAGAAAAGGAAAGTGAACTCCGTTTAAAGTCTAAGAGTAAGGAAATGATTGATCATTTAGTGACAGAAATCAAAGACAAATTAAACAACTTAAAACTACAGTTAGCTGGTATGAAAGAGCGCTTAAGTGTAGAATTTAAAGTTGAACTAGATGATATTTTAGACCAGCCACGTACTACAGAAACGCCGCTTGAAGAATTACAAAATACGTCAGAGCGCATGCGCAAGCGTCTCGAAAATATGGGTGAGGTGAATCCGACAGCTATTGAAGCCTTTACAGAAATGCGCAAGCGTTACGAGTTTATATTGGAGCAAAAAAATGACCTTGTTTCTGCAAAAGAATCTTTACTTCAAACCATTCAAGAAGTAGAGGCTACTGCAAACCAACAATTTTTAGAGACCTTCAATAAAGTAAGGGAAAACTTCCAAAAAGTATTTAAAGCTTTATTTACCGAAGAAGATACCGCCGACATGGTACTCGTTGATCCAACAAACTTAGCTGATACGGGTATTGATATTGTGGCAAAGCCTAAGGGCAAGCGTCCATCATCTATTACGCAGCTTAGTGGAGGAGAAAAAACATTAACGGCAACTGCATTACTATTTGCTATTTATTTAATTAAGCCAGCGCCATTCTGTATTTTGGATGAGGTGGATGCGCCATTAGATGATGCCAACGTAGGTAAGTTTACACAAATGATTAAGAAGTTTAGCGACAACTCACAGTTTATTATTGTAACACACAATAAGCAAACCATGGGTGCGGTAGATGTTATTTATGGTGTAACCATGCAAGAGCCAGGTGTAAGTAAACTTGTCCCTGTAGACTTTAGAAGTCTCACTAATTAAGGCGGTTGTTAAGGTCGGTTTTCATACTCTATGTGTCTTGTTTGGGGTGTTATCTTTTATTTACACGTCAACCAGATTTTTTTGATGGGGAAAAAGCGCCCGCAACCATTCAAATGTTGTATGATAGTGCAGCTAAGCAAACCATTCCTGCTGCTGTATATCAGGCAGGGGGGAACTGGCATCATACCGATGCGCGTTATTTTTTGAGGCCTATTAAACTTGGTCAAAAAGTAACCGTCATTTATGAAACGGCTACGCCTGAAACAGCTGCTGTATATACCTTTTGGGGCTATTGGATTGGCTGGGGTGAACTCTTATTTTCTGTAATTATGTATGTGCTACTACTTCAAGTTGCGTATGCAGTTACCACCAATCCTAACGCTGAGTCATTTCAAGAACAACTCAGTTACAAGCCAGAAAATAAACGCAAATACAACGACTAAATTTATTTTATGAATCCGCTCGCCTCAAGTTTTTTGCAACTCGTTACCATCATGGATGAATTAAGGGAGCAGTGTCCTTGGGATAAAAAGCAAACCATTGATACGCTCCGCTCCATGACTATCGAGGAAACTTATGAGCTAGCCGATGCAATTACAAGTAAAGATTGGAATGGAATTAGAGAAGAGCTGGGGGATGTGTTACTGCATATTTTATTTTATGCGCGCATTGGTAAAGAAGAAAATAAATTTCAGTTACAAGATGTGATTGATGGGATTGCTAAAAAACTAATTGATAGGCATCCGCATATTTATGGCGATGTAAAAGTGGAGAATGAAGAAGACGTTAAACGTAACTGGGAGAAACTAAAATTAAAAGAAGGGAAAACATCGGTACTCAGTGGTGTGCCCGTATCCTTACCTGCACTTGTAAAAGCAACGCGTATGCAAGTAAAAGCAAAGCAGGTAGGATTTGAATGGAAAGAAACGGCTGAGGTGTGGAATAAAGTTGAAGAGGAGATAGGAGAGCTCAAAGAAGCTGTTGCCAGTTCCGATGTTTCAAAAATAGAAGACGAGTTTGGTGATGTGCTATTTAGCCTCGTCAATTATGCACGTTTTATTGGTGTAGATCCAGAATCGGCACTCGAAAAAACAAACCTAAAATTTAAATCGCGCTTCATGTATATGGAAGCGCAGGCTACCGCACAGGGTAAAAGTTTAGGGGATATGACTCTTTCAGAAATGGATGTGCTTTGGAACGAAGCCAAAACCAAATAGCCACATTTTTCTATTTTCTTTTTGATTGCTGCGTAGCCACCCATCTTTCAAAGGCATCTAGATTATAGCTACTCAGGTTGTTTTCTTTGGTTACACCCGCTTTTTGAGCCACTAAAACGCCATACCTGCAATCATCAAATCCATCTATGGCATGCGCATCCGGATTAATAGAAATGAGTAGGCCTTTATCAAGTGCTTTTCCAATCATGCGCCAGTCAATATCTAACCTTCTAGGGTGCGCGTTTAATTCTATAACAACATTGTTAGCCG
>JBIKIS010000040.1:0-14929 GCA_044361485.1 Sediminibacterium sp. | reverse complement strand
TAATGCGTTACCCGGGTCAAATTAAACCAGGCACTCAGTTACAAGAAATGATTGTAAATATTGATTTTGCACCTACCATTTTAAATATTGCTGGTATTCAAACGCCTTCCGATATGCAAGGAAAAAGCTTTTTGCCACTTGTTGCAAAAACTACGCCTGCTGCCAAAAAATCATTTGCAGCTACATGGCGAAAATCCATGTACTATCATTATTACGAGTATCCGCAACCACATCACGTTGCACCGCATTTTGGCGTAAGAACGACAAGGTATAAGCTCATCCGTTTTTACGGACCGCATAACAACCTTGAATTATTTGATTTGCAAAATGACCCTACAGAAATGAACAACCTCATAAACGATCCGTCTTACGCAAGCATCATTACGGAACTTAAAAAAGAATTAAAGGATTTAATGATTCGCTATCAAGACCTAGAAGCTCTTGCAATTTGGAATACCACAGAAAGTACAATGCAGGATATGCCTAAATAAAAAGAGGTTCCTAATTGTTTGTTTTCTTGGTATACAATAAACGCTAGTAGAATACCATAAACGGGTTCTAAATTGAGCGTTAAATTTTGCGTAAAGGCAGATACTTTTTTTAACGCTTGTAATATCAAATCCATAGCAAGCACGGTACATAGCCAACTTAATATTAAGAGCCATCCAATATCTGATAAGCTAGGAAACACCTTTGATACATTAAAATAATTCAGATAAAAAGGCATGAGTAAGGTTAACAAAAAAAGTCCGCCCGTTAATTCATATACCATCATCATTTGAGCAGGCTGCTTGTCTACTTCTTTTTTATTGAGCACCGAAAATATAGAGGCTAGTATTGCAGAAATAATACCTAGTCCGATACCTAAACGGTAACGTGCATCGAATTTGAAAATTAAAAAAATACCCAGTAAACTTAATAAGCCAAGTGCTACTTCTGCCCATTTGATTTTTACCTTTAAAAACAAGGGTTCTAATAATGCTGTAAATAGTCCGGCACCTGCTACACAAACGAGACCTATAGACACGTTGGCCATTTTTATACTTCCATAAAAAAAGACCCAGTGTAGTGCAATAAGCATACCAATACCCAATAATTTTTTTACTTGTGTAAAAGGCAAATGTTGCCATTTTTTACGAAGTACCAAAAGGGCAAGTAATGTAACCACAGTAATGGCCATACGGTACCAAACAAGTAACCCCTCATTTAACTCAATGAGTACGCCTAGTATGCCGGTAAAGCCGGCTAAAAAAACAGATGCATGAAGTTGAAGTAAGGCTTTTCTCACATTTATTTTTTTCGAAGCCTATCTGCATAATGGTGAAATAAACTCTCCCATTGCATTTTTAAAACGCCTAAAACACCTTCTTTGATAATTCCCTTACTCATTTTGCTCTGACCAATTTTACGGTCCACAAAAGTGATGGGCACTTCAATAATTTTGAACCCTAATTTCCAAGCGCTAAATTTCATTTCAATTTGAAAGGCGTAACCCACAAATTTTATTTCATCTAAATTAATCGTCTCTAATACTTTTCTTTTGTAGCAAACAAAACCTGCTGTTGGATCGTTTACCGGAAGCCAAGTAATAAGCTTGGTATAAAACGCACCCCCTTTACTATAAATATGACGGTCAAGTGGCCAGTTTTCGGTTCTTCCTCCTTTAACATATCTACTACCTACCGCAATGTCTGCGCCAATAATATTACATGCTGCATACAATCTTTCTAAATCTTGAGGGCTATGCGAAAAATCGGCGTCCATTTCAAAAATATACTGGTACCCTTTTTCAAGTGCCCATTTAAATCCATGGATATAAGCGGTGCCAAGTCCTAATTTACCCGAACGCTTTTCGATAAACAATTGCCCCTCGTATTGCTTCATTAAATCTTCTACAATTGCAGCCGTGCCATCCGGAGATCCATCATCAATAATCAAAATATGATAACCTGCTTGCAAATCAAATACAGCAGCAATAATGGCCGCAATATTTTCGCGTTCGTTGTAGGTTGGTATGATAACTAGTTTTTCCAATTGCTAAGGGGTATGTAGAGGGGCTAAAATACAAATACTAACGGATTTATATGTCATAAAGCTCCATTAGTTATGCAAATCAGTGTTAATTCCGGTAAAAACGAGTTTCCAATAGTCCAAACCCCGCAACTAACCCTTTGTAACTAGAGTTCTATTGAGTATTTCTGTAAGCTTTTGCTTGGTATTCATGGCAAAATCACCCTTCATCATCCAGTCGTAATATTGAGGTTCTTCTTTTAACACCTGGGTAACGGGCTTGCCTTTATGTTTTCCAAAATTGAATATTTCGATGCCATTTACTTTTATAAAACGGCGGGCAAAATCTACAATATCTTCTTCGCCGGTAATTTTTACGATGCTTTCTACAGTGTAGCCAAGTTGCGGATATCTTTCAAGTTGCGCTTCGAGTACTTCCCAAGTTGCGGTAGCATCTGCTTCTGCTCCATGGGCTCCTTCTAATACTTTGGAACAATAAAATTTATAGGCAGCACTTAAGGTACGCTGCTCCATCATGTGAAATACTTTTTGTACATCCACCAGTTTTGTTCCTTCGATAGAAAACTCGATGCCCGCTCTTAAAAATTCTTCGATGAGCATTGGAATATCAAAACGGTTGCTATTATAACCACCCAAATCACAGTTCTCTAAAAACTGTTTTACTTCATTGGCTATTTGCTTAAAAGAAGGCGCGTCTTTTACCATCTCATCAGAAATACCGTGTACCGCAGTGGCACCGGCCGGTATGGGCATCAGTGGGTTTACTAATTTTCGTTTTACAACTTTAGTGCCATCTGGACTAATTTTCACAATTGCAATTTCTACAATTCGGTCTGTACTAACGGTTACGCCTGTGGTTTCTAAATCAATAAATGCGATAGGTCTTGTTAATTGCAATTTCATAGTTGATATTAAATTAAAGTTGGCGCAAAGTAAGGTAAATCAATTCCATCATAATTACCACTACTCATTAATACTAAATTGGTGTTAGAATAATCTTGTGCTTGTAACCACTGCTCTAATGCATTTTTATCGGACATCACCAGTAATCCCTTTTTATCAAACCCTTCCACCACATAGCTTTCAGGTAATTCAGGCAATCCTTTAATTTGCAGCGCATGTTTCGAATAAAAAACAACAGCGATATCTGTTTTTTCAAGGGCCCCTTTATACTGATGCATAAATTCTTTATTGAGGCTACTATAGGTGTGCAGTTCTAATACACCAATTAATTTTCTGGAAGGAAATTGTTGTTTCACCGCTTCAATGGTGGCAATAACTTTACTCGGCGCATGCGCAAAATCTCTGTAGATATTACAGACATTATTGCTTGCCAATAATTCTAGTCGTTTAGAAGCGCCTGTAAAATTAGCCATGGCCCCAACAAAATCTTTGGCAGAAATACCAAGTTCGGCACAGGCGTAATAAGCTGCTTGCATGTTAAGTAAGTTATGATCACCAAAAACGCTCAACGGCCCCTCAGCCCCATCTAAAGTAATATAAGTTTGACCATTGGTGATTTGATGCGCAGGTACTTTGTAAGGTATGTACCTAATATCGTTTCGCTTATTAGCAAGCACCAAATTATTAAGCACTTCATCTGTTTCATTATAAATGAGTAGGCCGCCAGCTTCAATTTTGTGCATGAAAATCACAAACTGTTCTAAATAAAATTCAAAGGTTGGAAACACATTGATATGATCCCAGGCGATGCCCGTAAGAATCGCAACATGTGGAAATAGAAAATGAAACTTGGGTTGACGAAGTAGCGCACTTGCTAAATATTCGTCCCCTTCACAAACAATGGTAGGGGCATTTGTTACTTTAACGGACTGATCAAAACCGGCAAGTTTTGCGCCTACTAGGTAGTCAAAGTCTTGATGGCAGGTTTTAAGCACATGCATAATCATGCTGGTAGTGGTGGTTTTGCCATGGCTACCACCTACAACAACCCGATTTTTTTGCTGGCTTTCGTAGAAAATATACTCAGGGAAAGAATAAATTGATAGTCCAAGCTCCTGGGCTTTTATCAGTTCTGGATTATCTGCCTTGGCGTGCATCCCCAAAATAACCGCGTCCAAATCTGGGGTAATAAGCTCCGGCTGCCAACCAAATGCACTGGGTAACAAGCCTTTATCTCTTAAATGGGTTAGCGCTGGCTCAAAAATCTCGTCATCGGTACCTGTAACCTGGTAGCCTTTGCCTTGTAATGCAATGGCCAATTGATGCATTACACTCCCGCCAATAGATATAAAATGGACCTTCATACTAAAAAATTAAACTTTTCGTTTATATATTTAACAGATCTATATCTTCCAAAAGGCCTCATTTGAAAGCAAATAAGTATCTTTGAAGGAATAGAGCACAGAAACAAAACGCTTAACCAATCCTTTTATTATGAAAAAGACAACCGCACTTCTTTTTTTATTGTTAGTTGGTGCCACATTTATCATTTCATGCAATGCTTCAAAAAGCAGAGGCTGCCCTACTACCAATCCACGTTATTTTAGACCTTAATTGGCAAATCGTTTTTAGGCCTTTATGGATTGGAAGCATCTAACTAGTATTGATCAACTGGAAGCCATTACTTCCGACTCATTTAATTTACCGCAAGTACTTTTTAAACACAGTACCAGTTGTAGCATTAGCTCGATGGCACTTAATAGACTAGAAAGTAGCACACAACCAGACGGTGTAGATTTTTATTTACTAGACCTATTACAACACAGAAATATATCTGCAGCAATTGCTGAAAAATTTAAAGTGCACCACGAATCGCCTCAAGTGTTAGTTATCATTAATGGCGAATGCACTTACGACGAAAGTCATATGGGTATTTCAATGGATGAAATTATCGAGCAAACTGCTTGAGTTTTTGCTAAAAAGTTTCCTTAGCAATTTTCTATTACAACGGCCGAAGCGCCACCTCCACCATTACAAATTCCTGCAGCGCCAAATTTTCCGGACCTGTCTTTTAATGCATGAATAAGGGTTACCACAATTCTTGCGCCACTACATCCGAGCGGATGTCCTATTGAAACAGCTCCACCCTTAACATTTACTTTGGCAGCATCTAGTTGCATGAGTTGCGTATTGGCGAGCCCAACCACCGAAAATGCTTCGTTGAGTTCTATACAATCTAAATCAGCAGTGGTGATGCCTGCTTTTTCCACTGCTTTTGGAACGGCTAGTGCAGGTGCTGTTGTGAACCACTCTGGCGCCTGCTCTGCGTCGGCATAACTTTTTAATATAGCAATAGGCTTGATACCAAGTGCTTCCGCTTTTTCTTGACTCATAAGCACCACAGCCGCAGCACCATCATTCATGGTAGATGCGTTAGCTGCTGTTATGGTACCATCTTTTATAAAGGCTGGTTTTAACCCTGGAATTTTTTCAAACTTTACATTAAAGGGTTCTTCGTCTTTTGAAAACATAATGGGTTCGCCACTTCTTTGCGGAATTGGCACTGGAACAATTTCGGCATCAAATGAGCCCGCTTCCCAAGCGGCCCTACTTTTTGTATAACTAGCTACCGCAAAAGCATCCTGGTCTTCTCTTGTAAAATTATATTTGCTAGCACAGAGTTCTGCAGCATTTCCCATTGCATACTTATGATACACATCGGTGAGGCCGTCTTTAGCAAGCCCATCCGTTAATGTAGTGTCTCCATATTTATTGCCCCAACGCATAGCACCCGCATAAAACGGAACACTACTCATATTTTCCATACCACCCGCAACCACCACAGATGCATCACCTAACAAAATAGCTTGAGCCCCCTGCATAATGGCTTTCATACCACTCGCGCAAACTTTATTTACAGTGGTACAAACAACATTATCAGGAAGGCCTGCAAATTTTGCAGCCTGACGCGCAGGTGCTTGACCCAAATTAGCTTGTAACACACAACCCATTAACACTTCATCCACGTCGGTACCCTGTATGCCAGCACGCTCTATAGCTGCTTGAATTGCAGTAGCACCAAGCTTTGTAGCAGAAATATCTTTAAGTGTACCTCCAAAACTTCCGATTGGTGTTCTAACAGCAGATACAATATAAACAACTTGATTTTTCATGTTGAATAAAAATTATGATTCTAATAATTTAATGCCTGTTTGTGTAAATTCAATTTTACGTTGTTTGTACAAAGTGCCTGTTGTCATTTTAAATGACTTTTTGCTCATGCCAAAAAAGTTATAGATTTCTTCTGGATCAGATTTGTCGTGATACGGCAGGTAACCATCATTTTCTTGGAGCAAGCGAAGTATTTTTTCCTGCTCATCTTCTACCCTACCAAAACCAGGCTTACCAAGCACCACATCTAATTTATTTTCTGGCTTAATTGCTTTTACAAATCCTGTAAGCTTATCACCAATATTTAATTCTTTAAAGATTTCATTGCTATGCAAAATAGCAGTATGCTTGTTGTTTACAATCATCACATAACCAAGTTCCGATTTACGGTATACCACTAAATCAACAACATCTAATTCTTTAACCGTTAATTCTTCGTTGCTTAATAACTGTTCGATTTTTTCTGTGGCTGCCACCCTACCGGTCATTTCATCCAGGTATAGCTTAACAAGATAGGTTCCGCCTTCTCGCATTCCACCTAATTGTTTAGAAGTAGGTACAAATAAATCTTTCATTAAACCCCAGTCTAAAAAAGCACCCTGCCTTGTAATAGCTACTGCTTTTAATAGCGCAATTTCACCCACCGATGCATTGGCTACTTGGGTGGTTGCAATAAGCCTGTTATCTGAATCGTGGTAAACGAAAACCTTGATAGTATCACCAATTTTTAAAGTAGAAGGCGCAAAACGTTTAGGCAATAAAATACCCTCATCACCATTGTCGAGGTAAAATCCAAAATCTACCTTACGACTCACCTTCAATTCATTGTAACAGCCTACTAATACGGGTTCCATACTTCTACTTTATGCAAAAGTAAGTTAGTTTAGCCAAACAACTCGGGTTGAGCATTGGGGTCTTCAGGACGCGACTCCCACTGCATTTCAATGGTTTTACTAAAATCGGTGAGTTTAGAGCCTACTGCCTTCCAGCCTGTTACATCCACCATTTTAGCTATTTTAAATTTAGCAGCACGTACTTGAGTACCCCTACCTGTTTGTACTTGTAAAATCGGTTCTTGTATCGTGGTCACGGCTTCAAGCTTGTTACCTTTACCTTCTTTGATAAATAAAAATTCGGTTTTTAGGGTGGTGGTTTCAATTTTAAAACGCTTTACATTGTACTGCATTTTATCATTGTCTAAATAAACAGCTGTAATAATTTTTTCTGGTACAAACTTTTCAATGAGCATCACTTTTTCAGGATCAAAACGCTGGGCAAGTTCCGTATCTGTTAACTCGTAGGTACCCTCTTTGGTAATGACAATTAGTTTTTCATCTTCAAAACTACCCAGGTATTTTCCTTTTTCTTCGGTGTTGAGTCTACCAAATTTATCGTCGTACCATAATTTACGACCAGCAAGTGTGCTTTTGCCAGCTTCTTTAAACTTAACCGTTTTAATAGGATACTTGGTTACCTGATTACCCATACTTGAACGCCCCTTAATTTCAATTTCTTCGAAATAAAAATCGAGTTCTTTAATGCGGGCTGTACAATTAGGACTTAAAATAAGTTTAAGCGTTTCTGCTTCACCATTTAAATTGGCTGTAAAATAATGTACGCGCGTTTTATCGGTACCCTTTGTTAAATCATATTCTTTGTCACGCGTTACACCCGTAACATTAAAACGCTTGGCATAAGTTACACCAGAAGCACCATCAACATAAATCATGTTATAGGTAGTACGCTCATCATTTTTTTGAAAGACAGCAGCATATAAAATGTCTTTTCCAATAAATATTTTATCTGAAACTTTTACCACTTTCATGGTGCCGCCTTTTGTAAACGCAATGATATCATCATAGTCAGAACAGTCACAAAGGTGTTCGTCTTTTTTAAGACTGGTTCCTATAAAACCCTCTGCCCTATTGATGTATAGCTTGGTATTGGCAATGGCTACTTGTTTTACCTGAATGGTATCAAAAGCTTTAATTTCAGTTCTACGCTCTTTATTATTACCAAACTTTTTGAGGAGATTTTCAAAATACGCAACTGCATATTCTGTTAAGTGCTCTAAATCAAATTTAACCTGCTTGATTTCTTCCTCAATACCTCTGATTTGCTCAATGAGCTCGTTAATATCAAGTCGGTAAATACGGCGAACCGGCTTTTCCGTTAATTTCAAAATATCTTCTCTTTCAATGGCGCGCTTTAATTTTTTCTTAAACGGCGTAAAGGCTTTATCAATCGCTTCAATAACATTTTCCCAAGAAGCATGCTTTTGCTCTAGTTCTTTGTAAATCTTTTCTTCAAAGAAGATTTTTTCAAGCGAGGTATAATGCCATTTGTCTTCAAGTTCAGAAAGACGAATGTCTAACTCCTTGCGAAGTAATTCTTTGGTATTATCGGTGGCATCTTTTAAAAGCTCCTGCACACCAATAAAGTGTGGCTTGTGGTTGATCACCACACAAGCATTGGGCGAAATACTTACCTCGCAATCTGTAAATGCATAAAGCGCATCGATAGTAATGTCTGGAGAAATACCTGGCGCTAAATCAATATGAATTTCAACAGCCGCCGCTGTTACATCCGTTACTTTTTTGATTTTTATTTTACCCTGATCGTTGGCCTTGGTAATACTTTCCATAAGCTGGGTAGTAGTTACACCGTATGGCACGTCTTTAATAACGAGCGTTTTTTTATCGAACTCCTCAATGTGGGCACGAACCCTTACTTTACCGCCTCGCTTACCCTCATTATAACCAGACACATCCACCATACCCCCCGTTTGGAAATCGGGAAAGAGTTCAAACTTTTTACCTTTTAAATATTTGATTGAAGCATCTATAAGCTCACAAAAATTATGCGGTAATATTTTGGTAGATAAGCCAACCGCAATACCATCTGCCCCTTGTGCCAAAAGGAGTGGAAATTTCATGGGAAGTGTTACGGGCTCATTTTTACGCCCGTCGTAACTTAACTGCCAAGTCGTTGTTTTTGCATTAAAGGCAACTTCAAGTGCAAATTTGGACAAGCGCGCCTCAATATAACGAGATGCCGCTGCCTGGTCGCCAGTTCTTACATCACCCCAGTTACCCTGTGTATCAATCAGTAAATCTTTTTGCCCTAGGTTAACAAGTGCATCACCAATACTCGCATCACCGTGAGGATGGTACTGCATACTTTGTCCTATGATGTTGGCCACCTTATTAAACCTGCCATCATCCATTTCCTTCATAGAATGTAAAATGCGTCGTTGCACGGGCTTTAATCCATCTTCGATGGCAGGTACCGCACGCTCCAAAATAACATAAGACGCATAATCCAAAAACCAATTTTTATACTGGCCCTGAACCCCTGATTCATTTTCACTAACAATATATTGATGTTTCTCTTTCGCCATTTTTTTTCTTAACAATTTTAATTTGCCAATTTAACACTCCAATTTTTCCAACCCTTTTCTATGTTGCCAATAATTTCCACTTTGCCAAGTACGGCAAGTGACTTGAGCCTGTGTACAATAAAAGCATCGCCCGTTTTAACTTTTAACTTGGCTAAAATATTTTGAACGGCTTTATTTAATTTAACCGCCTCACCAGTTAACCCAGATAAAATTTCTTTGTCAAAAAAGTTTTCTTCTTTGCCTACTAATTTTTTACCTCCCTCTAAAAAACGAACCATCGAACCTTCGGTAGCAATTTTTTTCCACTCGTCTGGATCCACTTCAAACTCACTAAGTGTAATTGGACGCGCTAATTTTTTTGCCTTTAAAAATTCTTTAGGCTGAATTTCATGAAGGTATACCGGATAAAATATTTGCCCCTTTTCATTAATAAATGGAAGGTTATTTAAGTATAGTACCTGAATACGACCGGCATATTCTTTTAACTGCGTCATGAGCCAGTAGTAACCACAAACATCATGTGCATTTTGGGCCATCCAAAGCCACACTTCTTCGTCCGGATTTTCTTCTAATGTTGTAAGCAAATTGTGTACGGTTAATTTATCGTCTACAAACGCTAGCTGATCATGATACGGTGAATTTTGAAGTACGCCTTCCCACCACTGCTTACGCTCCTGATAGCCTTCGGTTTCATAAATAGCACCTAAAGGACCCACCATATAATCGTCCTTAATTTCAATAATATTTCCTTGCAATGTTTCGTCTATCTCTATAGCCCCTTCCAATACCGCCACATTTGCATGGTCAAAAACAACGTGAATCATAAAGTATCTCTTCTAAAATGATAAATAATATTATTCGTTAACAAGGTCCAATTCCACCTTTAAATTGTTGATGATAAACTCTTGGCGCTCCATGGTATTTTTACCCATGTAATATTCTAGTAGGTGTTGGATATGATCGCCCACTTCTAAAATAACGGGTTGCACACGCATGTCTTGTCCAATAAATCGACCAAACTCTTCTGGCGAAATTTCACCAAGACCCTTAAACCTTGTGATTTCTGGCTTGTTGCCTAATTTTTTTACAGCTGCTTGTTTTTCAGTTTCGTCGTAACAGTAAATGGTTTCTTGTTTGTTACGCACCCTAAACAGCGGTGTTTCCAAAATATAAACGTGGCCTTTTTTTACGAGGTCAGGAAAGAACTGCAAAAAGAACGTCATGAGCAGCAGTCTAATGTGCATACCATCCACATCGGCATCGGTAGCAATTACAATGTTGTTGTACCTGAGACCTTCTAATCCGTCCTCAATATTAAGTGCGTGTTGCAAGAGGTTAAACTCTTCATTTTCATATACCACTTTTTTAGTGAGGCCGTAGGCGTTTAGAGGTTTACCACGCAAACTAAATACAGCCTGGGTATCTACATTTCTAGATTTTGTAATACTACCACTGGCACTGTCTCCCTCGGTAATAAAGATGGTAGAATTATTTTGCAGTACAATAAACTCCTCTTTGTTTTTAGAAGGCAGTTCATCATTTAAATGCACCCTACAATCCCTTAATTTTTTGTTATGCAGGTTTGCTTTTTTAGCGCGTTCATTGGCTAGCTTTTTGATACCAGCGAGTTCCTTGCGCTCTCTTTCGCTTTGCTCAATACGCTTACGAAGTGCTTCTGCAACGGCTGGGTTACGATGTAAGAAGTTATCAAGCTCTTTGGCTAAAAATTCTTCTATAAATTTTTTCATAGAAGGCCCACCTTCAAAAACATACTGCGAACCTAATTTGGTTTTTGTTTGGCTTTCAAAAACAGGCTCTTGCACGCGCACAGAAACCGCTGCAACAATACTGGTTCTAATATCAGAAACGTCGTAATCTTTTTTGAAGAAATCACGAATTACTTTTATGTAACCTTCTCTAAATGCTTGTTGGTGTGTACCCCCTTGTGTGGTGTATTGTCCATTCACAAAAGAAAAAATATCTTCACCGTAATCGTTGTTATGCGACACGGCAATTTCTATATCCTCCCCTTTTAAATGAATGATTGGGTAACGAAGCTCGTCGGGATTGGTTTTACGAAGTAGTAAATCTAATAAGCCATTTTTACTCACGTACTTTTTACCATTAAACTGCATGGTTAAACCAGCATTCAAATAGCAATAATTCCAAAGTTGTGCGTCTAAATATTCGTGTATGAAATGGAAATTTCTAAAAACGGTTTCGTCCGGAATAAATGAAACGAGTGTTCCATTGGGTTCCGAGCTTTTGGTTTCTTTTTGATCGTCTACCAAAACACCTCTTTCAAAAATGGCTGTTTTTTCTCTACCATCTCTAAAAGCGGTTACTTTAAAATATTGACTTAATGCATTTACCGCTTTGGTACCTACCCCATTTAAACCCACACTTTTTTGGAAAGCTTTACTATCGTATTTGGCCCCCGTGTTAATTTTACTCACCACATCCACCACTTTACCAAGTGGAATACCTCTACCGTAATCTCTGATGGTTACCGTTCTATCTTCGATGGTAATTTCAACTTGTTTACCATGCCCCATGGTATGTTCATCAATACAGTTATCAACCACTTCTTTGATGAGGACATAAATACCATCATCGGTGGCAGAACCGTCTCCTAATTTACCAATATACATACCCGGACGTAGCCTAATATGTTCACGCCAATCTAATGACCTAATCGATGATTCGTCGTACGCACTATTGTTTACTTTTTCAGCCATTTTATCTTCTACTTTTTCCTATGAATGAGTTAACACATTAACCTCAACCCGCAAATCTAACTACCTCGTAACCAGCCCCAATTTTACTTTTCTACAAATGGCCAGTTTATGTGGATAAATCGGCTTTTTTAGGGTTTTTATTAAAATAAATAGCAGAAATGTACCTTTAGCCCATCAAAGAAGCCAACAAATACCTAGAAACCAACCTTAACCACCTATTGGAGGCCGGTGAAGAAAACCAACTGGCCAACGACCAATTTGCCCAATTTTTGCTGCAAATGGACCCGCAAGAAGTGGACCAAAAAGTGCAGCAATTAAACAGTGAAATTGCACCAAAAATTGACTGCACGGCTTGTGGTAATTGTTGTAAAACATTACTCATCAATATCAATGAAAAAGAGGCGGATGCCCTGAGTGAACACCTTGAACAAACCAGGGAAATATTTGATAAAAAATATCTCGAAAAAGGAATGAATGGAGCACTACTTATTAGCGCAGTTCCCTGTCATTTTTTACATGATAATAAGTGCACCGTTTACGATTTTAGATTTGAAGGATGCAAAGAATTTCCAGCCATGCACCTACCGCATTTTAATAAAAGACTCTTCACTACTTTTATGCATTACAACCGTTGCCCTATTATTTTTAATATTGTGGAGCAGCTAAAAATAGAAACTCAATTTGTGCTAGAACCTAAAAGCGAAACCCTATGATTTGTTTTGGCGTAGATGAAATTATTCTCCAAAATCCTGCATGGAAAACAAAGCGCATAGGTCTTGTTACAAGTGATGCAGCTACAACAAATACGGGCATACTTTCAAGAACTGCCCTCTTAAATGCAGGGTTCAATATTGTACTTTTATTTTCCCCAGAACATGGCATTTCAGCAAAAGCACCAGATGGCGAGGCGCAACAAAATGGCATTGACGAAATTACTGGTTTACCCATTATTAGTTTGTATGGAAATAAAAGCATGCCAACCGCACAAGATTTAGAAAATATTGACATTGTATTATTTGATATTCCGGATATTGGGGCTCGTTTTTACACCTACCTCTGGACTTTAACTTATGTATTAGAAGCTTGTGCTAGTAACCATAAACAACTGATTGTTTTAGATAGACCCAACCCCGTTTCAGGTAATTTTGATAGTGCAGAAGGCCCTTTTTTAGAAGTCGAATCAAGTTCTTTTATTGGTCGGTGGAATATTCCTATCAAACATAGTTGCACCCTTGGAGAGCTGGCACTTTACTTTAACAGCACAAAAAATATCGGTGCCAACCTTACAGTTGTTACTTTAAAAAACTGGGAACGAGATTCATTTGTAACGAACTGGCAAACGGATTTTGTACCCACATCGCCGGCCATTCAAAATCCAAATAGTATGTTATTGTATCCGGGGCTTTGTTTACTCGAAGCCACCAATATAAGTGAAGGCAGGGGCAGCCAATATAGTTTTGAAACCGCTGCAGCACCATGGTTACAAACAAATGAAATAGTAAGTTTTATCAATCAAAGTTTTGGCGATGAAATAAAAGCAAGTAGTATTTTGATTACGCCTACATCTGGCAAATATGCGCAAACACTTTGCAAGGGTATTCATTTTGAAGTGATAGATCCTTTGTTTTATAAACCTGTATTTTTTGGATTATTGCTATTGCACATTATTCGCGAAAAACAACCACAACATTTTATGTGGGCACCTTATAAAACGGCTGTAAACCCTAGTGGCAAAAACCACCTAGACAAATTACTAGGCATTAACAATTCACAAAAACTATTTGAATTACCACTACCCCAATTTATTGCGAACTGCACAAAACTAACCCACTGTGCAGGATGGCCAGAACAAATGATTCCTTATTTACTCTACTAATTTTAACCCACCTAGGTCTCTAATAACGACACTAGCTGTGGTGCAACCAAAAATAGCAGGCATGTATGATAGCGTTCCTATAATTGACTTTTTAGGAAAAGCTTTTTCTGTTTCAATAATTTTTGACTGGTCTACCATTTCTGGGCTAAACACCACCGTAAGACCTTTGTAAATATCTAGAGCGTGTAATTTTTTACGAACATATTTTGCCAAATTACATTGATAGGTTTTTGAAATATCCGTCACTTTTATTTGCGAGGGATCCATTTTACCCCCTGCCCCAAGTGAACTTACAATGGGGATTTTTCTGTCAATACAGGCTTTAATAAAATATACTTTTGGGGACAAGGTATCTATACAATCTACGGCGTAATCAAAATTTCCCTGATCAAGTATTTCTCGGGTACGCTCTTCTTTTATATACTCTGTTAATACTGTTAAATCTAAATCTGGATTAATATCTTTTAACCTTTCGGCCATCACTTCGGCTTTTGGTTTCCCTGCCGTAGAATGAAGTGCCGGAATTTGCCTATTTACATTGCTTAAATCTACCGTATCCGCGTCTACTATGGTCATTTTACCTACTCCTGCGCGGGCAATCATTTCTGCGCAAATGCCACCAACGCCTCCAAGTCCAACTACTAGAACGTTTTTAGACATTAGGGCTTGTATGGGTTCATCTCCTAACATTAACTGTGTTCTACTCATCCAATACGGTATCATCAATATTATTTTTTTGGGTATAAAACTTGTTCTAGATTTAGCCTAGTTAACCATGCAAAAATGTACATCCTATGCGGTTTATAAAAA
>JBIKIS010000039.1:0-15021 GCA_044361485.1 Sediminibacterium sp. | reverse complement strand
CTATAAATACAGGTCCAAAAAAAGCCATGCTTTTAGATCCAAACCCATCGGCCTCTCCTTTTATATTAAAATGGGTTGGAATAGTTGCCGGTAAACTAGCGTAAAATGTTGATAGGTATACAAAAGGGGCTGCCACTAAAAGAGCAACCAAAATGTAATGAGAATAATTCTTATTCATAATTAGCGGGTTAATATATTTGTAATCAACAATTACAAATGATTGTAAAACTAAGAAAAATGAAGATTAAAATCATTTCTATACTAGGGTTATTGTGCTTATTTGTTGTAAGCCTATTTTCATTTACACCCACAACCACTAATTCAAGCTTATCGGGAGAAACGCTTGCCAAACAATATTGTGGTAGTTGTCATTTATACACTGCACCAGATTTACTAGATAAAAAAACTTGGAAAGAAAGTGTGCTACCCAATATGGGTTTGCGTTTAGGAATTAGAGGGGTTAATGATAGCCCATACGCCTCTATGGAACCAGATGAAGCAGCTATTGTCGAAAAATTAAGAGTCTATCCAAATTCACCCATCATTTCAAAATTGGATTGGCAAAAAATTGTAGACTTTTATATCACAAAAGCACCGGCATCTGTAATTCCTGCAAAAACAACTACTGTTGTAAAAACTTCTACCAGACAGTTTTTTAGTGAGCCTGTTTTTATTGATAACAAACAAGCGCCTAAAACAAGCATGATAAAATTTGATGACGCTAATGGAACATTATATGTAAGTGATGCCATCAATGAGTTGTATGCTTTAGATAAAAATTTAAAGCTCAAAGAAACCTGGAATACACCGTCGGCTGTTGTAGATTTATTATTTGAAAAAAATAAAGAACCAAGAGCCTTGTGCATTGGCAGTATTGCACCTTCAGAAAAAAAAGAAGGCTTGTTGCTATCACTTGATTCTACAGAACAGAAAGCATCTTTTGGTGGATTGGCAAGGCCTGTACATATAGAAAAAGCCGATTTAAATCAAGACGGAAAAGAAGATATTATTATTTGTCAATTTGGAAATCATACCGGTAAAATAAGTTGGTTAGATGGGGGTGATATCCGTAAAGAAAACATTTTAGTATACCGCCCGGGTGCTAGAAAAGCAGAAATAGTTGATTTAAACAAGGATGGAAAATTAGACATTGTTGTTATGATGGCCCAATCTTATGAAGGAATCTATTATTTAGAAAATAAAGGTGATGGTAGTTTTAAAGAAACGCCGCTGGTTAAATTCCCACCCGTGTATGGTGTAAGTTATTTTGAAATGATTGACATCAATAAAGATGGATTTTTAGACATTGTTATGAGTAATGGCGACAACTGGGATTTATCTAGGGTTAAAAAAAGATTTCATGGCGTTCGTATTTTACTCAATGACAAACTCAATCATTTTAAAGAAAGCTTTTTCTTTCCCATGTATGGAGCAAGTAAAGTGGTGGCCAAAGACTTTGATGGTGATGGAGATATAGACATGGCTGCTATTTCATTTTATGACGACCTTGCTAAACCCGAACAAGGATTTATTTATTTTGAAAACACTGGAAATATGCAGTTTGCGCCTACTTCCACACCAGAAGCTGCCAACGGAAAGTGGCTTACCATGGAAGTAGCCGATATAGACAAGGACGGTGACATGGATATCGTACTTGGCTCATTTATTTATACCTTTAGTGAAATGACACAACTCCTAATGAAAGGAATTGAACATTTCCCACAGCTATTGGTGATGCGCAACAATAAAACAAAATAAGATGCTACGCTTGTTGTTGATATTTCTTCTTCCACTTTTTCAAGTAGCCCCAACTTGGGAGTCAAATTTTGATGTTGCAAAACAGCGTTCAACAAAAGAAAGCAAAATTATACTTATTCATTTTGTACATAAAAGTAGGGACGCTAAAAATGTAAAGCTAGAAAAAGAAACATTTGAAACCAGCGAATTTGCTGCATATGCAAATAAGCATTTAGTGCTATTAAAAATAGATTTAGGTATAGAACAAACGAGTTCCGATAAACAGTTTTCTCACAATTCAATTATTCGTGAACGCTATAACAGTGGAGCCGTTGCCCCGTTAACCATCATTACAGATGCTGATGGGAAGGTTTTAAAAACTTGGAATTATAAACAACCATTAAAGAGTGCTGATTTAATATCAGCTATACAAACAACGATCGAAGCAAACAAACAATAAGCAACATGAAAAAATTCATACAATACATTGGCTTTGGAATTGTAGCAGTCCTTGTTGCCCTAGTTGTTGCTATTGTTGTTTTGGCGGAAAAGGATAAAAAACTTGAAACATTACTACCAATATATGCAAATGCAGCATCAAAATTTATACCTGTTTTAGGTATGAATGTACATTACCGAATAGAAGGTAATGCATCAGATTCTGTTCCGCTGGTGCTGATACATGGTACATCCGCATCATTACATACCTGGGATAGTTTAACACTCTTATTAAGTAGTAAGAAAAAAATTATTCGCTTTGACTTACCTGCTTTTGGACTTACCGGCCCCAATCAAGAAAACACATACAACGCAGATGTCTATAATATTTTTGTTGATTCGGTACTAGAAAAATTAAACGTCAAATCTTGTATCGTGGCAGGAAACTCGCTTGGTGGAAGCATTGCATGGCATTACGCGATTTATAATCCATCGAGGGTACAACAGTTAATATTACTTGATGCAAGTGGGTATCCGAAAAAAAATGAAAAAGGTTCACTTGGTTTTAAAATTGCAAGCATGCCCGTCATTAATAATTTACTATTATGGGTAACCCCCAAATTTTTAGTTAAAAAAAGTTTGGAAGGCGTATTTGTAGATAAAAATAAAATCAATGACGAATCCATTAATCGTTACCACGATTTACTTTTAAGAGAAGGAAATAGAAAAGCGGCACTTTCTATATTTAAAGCAGGTTTTAAGCCAAATCCAGCGCCCATTAAAACAATAAGTAAACCAACCCTTATTATTTGGGGCGATCAGGATCAACTCATCAACGTTTCCAATGCTTACTTATTTAATAAAGACATTAAAGGGAGTAAACTGGTAGTCTTACAAAATGTGGGACATGCACCCATGGAAGAAACACCTATAAAAGTAGCGGCATCCATCCGTGCGTTTTTAAACCTACATTAAAGAGGCATTAATCAATAGGTAATTCGGGATTTTCGAGGGCATTAAAAGCAGCCGGTGCATCATTTAAAACCTCTACATCCCTTAATTGACGCTGAATAGCACGGGTACGAACACCTACTACTTCATCGAGTTGTTTAAGTCCATTTTGAATATTGCCCTGTGCCTTTTCGATGAGGCCACCAAATTTTTCAAACTCTGTTTTTACATTGCCTAGCACTTTCCAAACCTCTCCACTACGTTTTTGAATCGCAAGTGTTTTAAAGCCCATTTGCAAACTATTTAAAATTGCGGCAAGGGTACTCGGACCCGTCACTATAATTTTATAATTACGCTGCAAATCTTCAAGTAAACTAGCTTTTCTTACCACTTCGGCATAAATACCTTCAAAGGGTAAAAATAAGATCGCAAAATCGGTGGTATTAGGTGGATCCAGGTATTTATCAGAAATATCTTTAGCCATTTTTTTTATGGTTTGCTCTAGGTTTTTTTGAGCTGCTTCTATTTCTGGTAAATCGGAAGCGTCATAAGCAGTTTGCAACTGCTCATACACATCTTTTGGAAATTTGGCATCGATCGGAAGCCACACCTGCTTATTATTATCATCACGACCTGGTAGTTTAATGGCAAACTCTACAATGTCTGCGCTGTTTTGTTTGGTTTTTACATTGGCTGCATACTGTTCAGGTGCTAGTATTTGTTCAAGTAACATGGCGAGCTGTACTTCACCAATACCGCCACGCATTTTTACATTACTAAGTACCTTTTTTAATCCACCTACATCACCAGCTAAAGTTTTCATTTCTCCAAGTCCAAGTTGCACGGCTTCTAATTGCTTTCCAACCGCCTCAAAAGACTGACCCAGCCTTTCGTTTAGCGTTTTTTGCAGTTTTTCATCCACCGTTTCGCGCATTTGTTCCAGCTTTTTTTCGGTTTGTTGTACCAGTTTAGACTGACCCTCTGTTAAGTCGGTAAATTTATTTTTGAGCTCCTGTGTTAAATCAATTAAACCCGTTCTCAAATCATCTCTATTAAGTTTATGATTGGCATCTGTTTTTTGAATCAGTCCATCAAGTCCGGACTTTATGGTATTATTGGTCTCTGTTCGATTAAGGCTAAAATCTGTTTTTATAGAATGCTCTAGTTGTGCAATTTTAGATTGGAGTATGGCCATTTCATTTTGTAACCCTTGGCCATTATTTGATTTTGATAATAAGATAATCACTAGTAAAAGTGACACGCAACTCACCGCTAGCAAAGCGTATAAAACAAATTCATTCATAGCTACATTTTTAGAATTCAAATATACGCGCAGGGTCCTCCGCCTATTGGAGCAGTGAGATATTTAACAAAAAAATGTAAGAGATAGATTTGAAATAGTTGGTGTAAATTGAGGTTATGTCTGCTACATCTTCTTACCAAATATATCCTATATCAGATCAGGCTGTCACGCTTGATTTTGGAGGGCCTATAAGTTTAGAAACAAACGATAGGGTGTATATGCTAGTGGATGCGCTTATAAAAAATAAAATTGAGGGCGTAACAGATATTATTCCTGCTTATAATTCGGTAACTGTTGTTTACAATTACATGACGGTATATCAGCGTCAATTGAAAAACGAAAATGTAATTCCCATTTATACATTCATAAAAGATTGGATTGAAAATAATGTAAACCAAGATGTCAGTGGTATTAAGCTTTCTAAAAATGAAATTATTATTCCAGTTTGTTATGATAAAACTGTAGCGCCCGATATTGAATCTGTGGCAGATCAACATCAAATGAGCACCCAGAAAGTGATTGAACTACATACTGCAAAAACATACCGTGTTTTTATGAATGGTTTTTTACCTGGCTTTGCTTACATGGGTATTGTAGATCCAGCTATTCAAACACCAAGACACCAAAATCCAAGACCGCTTGTACAGGCTGGAAGCGTTGGTATTGCTGGCGTTCAAACAGGTATTTACCCTTGCAACTCGCCAGGTGGATGGCAAATTATAGGTAAAACACCGCTTGCATTAATAGATGAAAATGAAAACATATTATTAACGCCTGGAAGCTTTGTAAAATTTAATGCGATTTCTCTTTTAGAATTTGATAAACTAAACAAACAATGAGTATTCAAATTATAAAAGCAGGGATTTTAGATAGCTTACAAGGTTTGCCGGATACGGGTAAACAACACCAAGGATTTAGTCCGGGGGGATCGATGGATACCATTGCCCATTTAATGGCAAACGCACTTGTTGGGAATAAAAGAGATGCAATTGTTTTAGAAATGCATATTCCTGCTGCAGTAATTGTATTTAATAAAGAAACACTATTCACATTTACAGGAGCAGTAACATCAGCAACGCTAGACAATGAAACTGTGTATAGCAATCAACCCATCATTGTAAATGCTGGATCAAAACTAACGTTTAACGCTCCAGCAAATGGAGCCAGAATTTATCTAGCTGTTCATGGTGGGTTCAAAAGTAAAAAAGGAAGGCTTCAAAAAAACGATCTCTTATTAACGGCTCAAAATTTTAATTATCACTTTGAAGGAGTAGGGCAATTACATGCATTAACAACCGGATGGACTGCAAATACCGGAGAATTTTACCGTTCCAATATCATTCGCTGTATACAAGGACCCAACTTTAATGTGTTATCACAAAAGGAAATAGAAGACTTTGAAAATAAACGATTTGAAATTAACCTACAAAGTAACAGAATGGGCTTTCGCTTAAAAAGTGATCCAATTTGCCATACGATACCGACGGAACTACTTTCCACAGCTGTAACAAGGGGCACTTTACAATTAACGCCAGCCGGGCAACTCATTGTGTTAATGGCAGATCATCAAACCACTGGCGGCTATCCACGAATAGGGACAGTGATTAGTGCAGACATACCTTCACTGGCACAAATGCCCATTGGAAGTTCGTTTGGGATAAAATGGATTGACATACAGGAAGCAGAAAGACTTTTATTACAGCAGGAAACAAATTTGCAGCAATTAGAAAATGCCTGTAAATTCAGGCTACAAGAATACTTTTCAGAAAAATAAAATGCTACTAATCAATTGCGACATGGGGGAAGGGTTAGACAATGATCAAGCCCTCATGCCCTATATCGAAGCTGCCAACATTGCATGTGGTTACCATGCAGGAGATACGGATACCATCAAAAAAACAATTGCGTTAGCGCAAAAAAATAAAGTACAAATAGGTGCACACTTCTCGTATCTAGACAGGGAAAATTTTGGAAGAAAAGAAATGTATTTATCAAATACAGCGGTGTATGATATGGTGGCTGAACAGCTACTTTTATTTTCGAATATCGCAAAAGAAATGGGGCAAATTGTAACGCATATAAAACCGCACGGGGCTTTATACAATCAAGCTGCTAAAAATATTGAATTAGCTACAACAATTGCCAGCGCTGTATTTGACCAGTTACCAGCTGCCGTTTATTTTGGTTTAAGTGGTAGTGTAATGTTAGATGCAGCAAATAATATTGGGCTTGCTACTGCACATGAAGTTTTTGCAGATAGGGCTTATTTGAAAGATGGTAGTTTATGTCCGAGAAATATAGATGGCGCTGTATTTACAACTGAAAAGACGGTAAAGGAACAGGTATCTCTTTTGATGCAAGAAAAAAAAGTAAGAACCATGGATGAAGCCGTTATTGATGTAGCAGCAGATACTATTTGTATTCACGCCGATACACCAAATGCGCTTGCATTTGCAAAAATTATTTATAGTCTTGTAAAAAATCAACAGCAGTGAATTCAATAAAAAAACAAAATGCAATTATTGGTGCTGCTTTTTTAATGGCCACATCTGCTATTGGACCTGGGTTTTTAACCCAAACCACTGTTTTTACACAGCAGCTAGTTGCTAGTTTTGGTTTTGTAATTTTATTATCTATACTATTAGATATTGGTGCGCAATTAAATATTTGGAGAATTTTAGTTGTGAGTAGTAAACGCGCTCCTATTATTGCCAATGAACTACTGCCTGGCCTCGGGTATTTTATAACGGGGCTCATTGTACTTGGGGGGATCGCTTTTAATATTGGCAATATTGGTGGTTGTGGACTTGGCCTACAAGTATTAACCGGACTAAATCCAGCAGTAGGGGCTATTATTAGTTGTTTTTTAGCACTTTTTATTTTTTGGATGAAGGAAGCAGGAGCGTTACTAGACCGTTTTACCAAAATTCTAGGTATGCTTATGATGGGGCTTACCTTATATATTGCGGTAAGCGCAAACCCGCCTATACAAGAGGCAATTATCCATAGTTTTATGCCAACCGTATTTAGTGCAAAAGCTATTGTGACACTCGTTGGTGGAACGGTAGGAGGTTATATTTGTTTTGCAGGTGGTCACCGTTTATTGGATGCGGGCTTTAGTGGAACCGCTTCATTAAGGGAAACAAATAAAAGCGCCGTTTCGGGAATTATAATTACGGCTATCATGCGCGTCGTTTTATTTTTAGCAGCATTAGGTATAGTATCGGGTGGTGCTATTTTAGATCCTTCAAATCCTGCAGCTAGTGTGTTCAAATTTGCTGCCGGTAATATGGGCTACTTGTTTTTTGGTGTGGTACTTTGGGCTGCTGCCATTACTTCTGTAGTAGGTGCTGCCTATACTTCTATTTCTTTTTTACGAAATTTTAGTGGCTGGGTTGATAAGCATCATCAAATAGCCATTAGCATTTTTATTATTATCAGTACACTTGTATTTACGTTTTTGGGCAACCCTGTAAAAATACTTGTTACAGTTGGCGCACTCAATGGTCTTATTTTGCCAGTTGCTTTGGCCATTATTTTAGTAGCCGCTCACCATAAAAAAATTGTAGGAAATTATAAGCAGCCTTTGTGGCTAGATATAGCAGGGTGGCTAGTTGTAGCCGTTATGACTGCATTAAGTATACTAACTATTAAAGATTGGATTGCAGCATTAGTGTAAGACAATTATAAACCAGATCTCGCTAATAAAGTAGCCGCATTTGCAGATGGATCAACACTTGGCAGTTCTATTTTTTGAATCAATAATTCCGGATTGTCTCTATTATAGGCGCCCTTTAAATACAACTTATCGTAGTAGGTTAGTAAAACACTAAAACTATTTATAATATCGTCTTCTATTAAAAAATTGATGGCGGTTTTTGTTTCTAATCCACCGAGTCTTTTTTTGATACGGAGTATCGCACTCATTAATTGATCTTTTTCGAATTTTCCATATCCACTAACAATAAATTGTAGTCGACTTGCAAAAGGAATATCTAAAAAGTAAAGCTTGCTTTTTCGCATCTGATCAAATAAAGGCGTAGGAATATTCACAAGACCTATTCGCCTACTTTCATCTTCTACCCAAATATAATGATGCTCTGAATGTATCTTAAAGAGTGATTGTGCTAATAAATTTTCAAACTGTTCTTGGGAGGGTTGTACCGGCTGTCCCAAATTTCCAAAAGTTGATCCCTTGTGGTGTGCGAGCCCTTCTAAATCAATAATAGGTTGACCGAGTGCCTTTAAGGACTGTAAGGTTTCTGTTTTACCAGACCCCGTAAATCCACCCAATACTTTACATTGATATGGTACTGTAAATTGCGCTAGTACCCAGTTACGGTAGGCTTTATAACCGCCAGCTAAAGTATATACGGTATAGCCGTATAAATCTAAAAGCCATGCTACACCTGCGCTGCGCATGCCCCCGCGCCAACAGTGCACAAGCACCACTTTATTATTTGGGTCAGGGCTTGCAGCGAGTAGCGCCTCAACTTCACTTACCATTGCAGCCATTTTTACGCCAAAGTAATTGAGGCCTAATTTAATGGCAGGCTGTTTACCTTGTTGTTTATATGCAGTACCTACTACCTTTCGTTCTTCATCAGAAAACAAGGGTAAAGAATATGCGTTTTTCATGTGGGCATGCGCATACTCCAATGGGCTTCGAACATCCAAGATGGGGTGTTGTTCCATCATGGAAACAAATTCTGTTATAGATATACGTTTTACAGCCATCCTTACAAATATAAAGAAACGCTGTTAGATTGTTTTTTTTCTATTCACTAAATAAACACCCGAAAAAATTAATAGTGCCGCTGCTCCTTTTATGATTGTAAAATGTTCGCCGGCAAAAACCATTGCGATAATGGTTGCAAAAACGGGTTGAGTATAAATGTATGCGCCCGTTACCGATGGACCCAGTTCCTGTAAACCATATACCGTAAATAAATAGGATAAAAAAGTAACGAAGAGTACTACAAACGCAAGTGCTAACCACTCTGATGTTCCAAACAAAGACCAATCGGTGGCTATAAAATCAGGTAGGGCAACGGGTAAAATAAAAATAGTACCAAATGTAAATACCCAGCGTAATACATTAAGTGCATTGTATTTTTCCATGAGCGGTTTTACGAGCACCATATAAAAAGCATAAGAAATAGCATTTACAAGTATATACAAATCTCCAAGCAAACTACTGCTATTACTAGATTGTACGTCTTTAACAAGTACGAGTAAACTAGCGCCACCAATTCCAAGCGCTAGTCCAAAAAATTTATTGATGTTAAATTTTTCATGGAGTAGCCAAACAGCAATGATGGTAATAAATATAGGTGTAGCCAATGAAAGTAGTGAACTATGAATAGCAGATGTTAATGCCAGTCCTTTAATAAACATAATTTGGTTAATGGCCACACCCGTTATACCACATAAAATAAAAAGTGGAATATCTTTTTTATCGATAGAAACTTTAGAAGGTTTAAACAACAACAAAGACCAAAATAAAACAAGACTCACTACAACACGAACTACATTTAATGAATAAGGCGCTAAATACTCAGGTGTAATTGTTTTAACAACTGCGTAACCTGCACCAAAAATTAAATTTGCAATTAATACTGCAATATGTGCCTTTGTTTTTGAATTCATGAAGCAAATATAAAGCAATGCTTGTCTGCTTTTTCATTTAGTGTGGCAAGGTCAAATGTAGACTGATCCATTATTACAGCCATTTGTCTATTGGCTAAAGATCTGGCCAAATATTCCTGTTCTGTTTGACCAGGCGTAGGGATCAATATCATTTTTTTATGCAGCGGTAAAAGTTCCATCAGTGTAGAATAACCACTACGGCACACCACATACTCAGATTGCAAAATAATGTCTAATAAATCTTGGCCACTTGCATACCGGAGCTTGGTTAAGGAATTTTTTATTTGATAATGATTGGGTAAATCGGAAGGTCTTCCTTCTATTAATATTGATGGTACTTGCAATTGTTGAGCGCCGGATTCAATGATATCTTGCAACATAGTTCTTTGAGGCTCGGGACCAGACAATAAAAAACAGTACTTATATTTTATGGGAAGTGCACCAGTAGATGTATTTTGTAAAAGACTAAATTGGGAAAGTGCACCAATATAAGTAACAGGTATTTTGGGCATGACAACAGGGTGAGATAAATCAGCTGCATAGCCAGGGTAATCTGCAATATCAGGAACCCAGCACTCCGAAAACTGATTGATAAAATAGTACTGTACTTTTTGAATGATTTTTTCGGCCCATATAAAAGGTGCTTTAACAATTAACTGATGGGTTATAAATGTGGTTTTTAACCTAGTATTATAAAGCCCATACCTATTATCTGAAATGACATGATCAAACAATTGCACATTTGTCTGTAACCACCTGTGTTCTTTATAAATAGCTAATGCCATTTTAGGTAACTGAAAAAATAAAGCAAACGGAAGCCACCAAGCTTTTTTGCTATACCTGATATTATAATTAGGTATAGATAAGTAGGTAGCGTTCGGAAAATAATATTGCAATAATTTTTTTTGCGCACCCCTTGCAGCGATGGTAACGGAGTGCCCTTTTTCGATGAAATCCTGGATAATGGGCACGCATCTAGAAGCATGTCCAAGGCCCCAATCGAGTGGAGCTACTAAAATACGTTGTATGGAAGCCTCTGTTTTAATGGTATTTGGGTGAATTTTTGCGTAATTTAGTATTCAATTATGAAAAACAGTCTTCTTAAAATTATTATCATCACGCTTATGATCGCTGTTTCGGCATCTGCCTGCAGCGTATTTAAGCCCGGCTACCAAAGAAAAGGTGGCTGCGGTTGCGCAAAAGATGTTAGATAATACTACCAGAATTTAACGTACAGGGCACTTAACAACATGAGTATGATTACAATCAGTACGAGTGTTGATTTGCTCACCTTAAACATGCTAGCATCAATTTCAAATGCTTTCGGGTTTACTTTTGGACCCGCCATACTTACAATCACCATTATTATTATCGTAAGCACAAACGACCAACCCATATTTATTAAAAACGGAATTTCGTAGGCGCCGTTTTTATTGAGGTATGCCGTGTACATGATATTATCAGTTCCAAATAAAGGAATAGCATAACTATTAAAAAATATAGCCAATACAAATCCGGTGATCAAACCTGTCATTGCAGCTGCACCAGTTGTTCGCTTCCAGAAAAAGCCAAGCATAAACATCGCAAATACACCTGGGCTAATAAAGCCAGTATACTTTTGAATAAATGTAAAGCCACCTTCTCCACCGATTCCCAATAAATCTTTCCAAGTAAATATCACAGCTATAACCATTGAAATAAATACGGTTAAACGGCCCGTCCATACCAACTTTTTTTCGTTGGCTTCTTGGTTGATGTATTTTTTATAAATATCCAATGTAAAAATGGTTGAAATACTATTTGCCTTACCAGCAAGTGATGCAACAATAGCAGCTGTTAATGCAGCAATCGCTAGGCCTTTTAAGCCAGCTGGTAAAAAAGCAAGTATCGCAGAATAAGCTCCATCTTTTCCGCCTTCAAAACCTGCTAACTGACCATTTTTATACAACACAAAAGCTGCAATACCCGGAAGCATTACAATAACCGGCATAAATAATTTCATGAAGCCAGCAAATAAAATACCTTTTCTTGCTGTTTCTAATTGTGCGCCAAGTGCACGTTGTGTGATGTACTGATTACAACCCCAATAATTTAAATTCAAAATCCATTGGCCTGCAAAATACATGGCAATGCCTGGTAAAATAATATACTTATCTCTTGCCAACTGCCCAGCAGCACTCATATCGGTATTGTTGGGTTTTGGTAAAATTAAATGGAAGTGTTCTGGCGCTTGCGACAATAAGGTATTAAATCCTGCAAGTGCACTACCATCTATTACATGGTTGATTCTTTGATCTACAATTTGTAATGCCATATATACGGTTGCAAAACCGCCAATAATTAATACAGCCACCTGAATAACATCGGTGTATCCAATTACTTTCATACCACCAAGCGTAATGATAAGTGCCATTAACATCAGACCAATCATCACTAGGTGTAAATAATCGCCACCTAATAATCCATTAATAGCTACAGCACCTAAATACAAAATAGAAGTGAAGTTTACAAACACATATAGTAACAACCAAAATATAGCCATTACAAGTGCCACCGATTCGTTATACCTCGTTTTTAAAAACTGAGGCATAGTGTAAATCTTATTCTTTAAATAAATAGGTATGAACCAAACGGCAATAATAATTAAACCAAGTGCAGCAATCCATTCATAGGCGGCAATGGCAACGCCTACAAAAAAACCTTCGCCACTCATGCCAATAAACTGCTCCGCTGAAATATTAGAGGCAATCAAAGAGGCACCAATAGCCCACCAAGTAAGGGACCCTTCCGCTAAGAAAAAATCTTGCGATGCTGAAACGGTATCCTTTTTTTTACGGTACACCCAATAACCATAACTAGCAACCATTAAAAAATAAAGTACAAAAACAATTTTATCGGATAGTGCTAATGAACTCATAAATGGTTTCTAGTTATGGTTGGAAAAATGTTTGGGTATTAATATTTATTTATTCAATTGTTTTATAGTCTTTAAAAATCTTAACTGGTGCAGCTTCTGCAAGTGTTCTCAATGATTTCCATGTACCATCAAAAAACTTATTGGCGCGTGTTATTACTTCTCCAACTTTTTGCTCAGCAAATGTGATAAGCCTGTCTTCTTGTGCACCAGGCGCTACCGGCTTACCCATAATTGTTATTCTAGCTTCACCAAAAACACTGCTTACGGTTACTTGAGGTATGTTTCCGTAACCTTGTTTGGTTTGTGGTTTACCATTTAGCATTTCTCTAATCGCTTTCATTTCATCTTTAACAACCGTTACTGTTTTGCGAATGGTGTCGGCTGCTTTTTTATCCATGTCTCTTAAATTGGCTTCAATTTTTGCTATGATACCATCCGCTTCTGTCATACGCTCATTTAAGGTATTTAGTTTTTCGGTTGTTTTATCAAGTCTTGCATTTGCTTTTCTAATGGCGTCGCGCACTTCTTTAGAAGTAGGCGCATACGGGTCATCGTTCACAACAAGCATGGTGCTATCAGAAAAATTACGACCAGCGCTTACCACCACTTTATAGGTTCCTGGATCAACTGGTAAACCTGGTGCTTCTTGAGGCGCACCGCCACCAAATCCTGCACCACCGCCCATTCTGCCGCCTCTACCGCCGCCGCCACTTGCACGTAAGCCACGGCCTTCCATACCCCAGAAATATCTGTTAAAGCCAGCCTCTGTTTTTGTACGAATGGTTCTTACGAGTGTATTGGCTGCGTCATAAAAACGAAGTGTAGCTGTGTCTCCAATTGCATTTTTACCAGTATCAGATGCTGCCTTGTGAACAAAGAAGCTGATAGGAAGTCCAGCTCTTTTATTTTCGCCCTCATAAGTGCCCCATACGCTATATTCAATACCCATGGCGTTTTTACGGTGTGCTTGATAACCAGCTGGCGCATTAAATACAGTTACTTTATTCGTAAACACTTTCCCCATATTAGCTGCTGCTTTTCTTAAGCCGCCTATATCATCTAATACATAAAGTGCTCTACCAAAAGTTGCAATCACTAAATCGTTTTCTCTTTCTTGAATCGCTAAATCGTAGGTAGAAACTGAAGGATATTCATTTTTAAATTGTTGGAATGTGGCAGCGTTATCAAGGCTAATCCATAAACCTTGCTCTGTTCCAACAAAAATTAAATTAGGTTGTGTTGGATCTTGTAAAACACAAAGCGCGTATCCAATAACTTTTTTATCTTCTAAAATATTAGTCCATGTTTTTCCAAAATCGGTGGTTCTAAAAACAGTAGGTTTCATATTACCTCTTCTGTAATCGTTAGCCACTACAAAAGCTTCTCCTGCATTAAAACGAGACGCGCGAATTTGTGGAACCCATGCGCCCATTGGCATTCCAGGGATTTTGCCCCTAAAGTTGGTCCATGTTTTTCCGCCATCTTGTGTTAATTGAACATTACCATCATCGGTACCTGCCCAAATAACACCTTGTTGTTTTGCAGAAGGTTCGATACAAATAACTGTACAATAATTTTCTGCACCGGTAATGTCTACGTTTAATCCACCATTATTAGATTGATCCATTTTTGCACTATCTCGCGTCGTTAGATCATCAGAAATTTGTGTCCAAGAAGCGCCTTTATCTGTGCTCTTGTTTACAAATTGAGAACCATAATAAATTGTTTTTTTATCAAAAGGATCTTGTGCAATAGCTGCGTTCCAATTAAATCGCTGACGAACGCCAGGTGCAGGACTTGGAGGACGAATGCTCCACTCTTCTCCAGTTGCAATATTGTAACGGCCCACTGCACCGCCCTGACTCATACTGTATACCCAATTTGCATCTTCAGCATCTGGAACTACATCAAAACCATCACCACCACCAACACCTTGCCAGTATGCATTTCTGATGCCGCTGTTTACCCAAACGTATGCAGGACCATGCCAGCTTCCGTTGTCTTGTAAACCACCCATTACATTGTA
>JBIKIS010000160.1:0-4572 GCA_044361485.1 Sediminibacterium sp. | reverse complement strand
GTTTTGGTGGCTGGTTAAGTTCCGAAACCATGGATTATGTAGCAGAGTTGTTACAAATCACACCTATCGAAGTATATGAAGTAGCTACTTTTTATAGTATGTACAATACCAAGCCTGTTGGTAAATATATGTTTGAAGTTTGTCAAACAGGTCCGTGCATGTTACGTGGTAGTGATGACATCATTGCATATATCGAAAAAACACTCGGTATTAAACCGGGTGAAACAACTGCGGATGGTTTATTTACCTTAAAAACAGTAGAGTGTTTAGGTGCCTGTGGTTATGCACCTATGATGCAACTTGGTAAACACTACCGCGAACATTTAACCAAAGAAAAAGTAGACGCTATCATTGACGAATGCAAAAAAACTGCAGGCGTACTCAACTAGAAATATATGAGTGTAAAATTATTATTAGCAAAAGCACATGTGGAGGGTATTAGAGGTTTTGACGTGTATAGACGCGAAGGTGGTTACCAAAGCGTAGAAAAAGCGCTGAAGCAAATGAATCCCGAAAGCATTGTGGAAGAGGTTAAAAAAAGTGGCTTGCGTGGTAGAGGTGGAGCGGGTTTCCCTGCGGGTATGAAATGGAGTTTTATTGCAAAGCCCGAGGGAGTACCTCGTCACCTCGTTTGTAATGCCGATGAGAGTGAGCCTGGTACTTTTAAAGACCGCTACCTCATGGAGTTTTTGCCGCATCTATTAATTGAAGGCTTGATTGTATCAAGTTTTGCACTTGGTAGTAACGACACTTACATTTATATCCGTGGTGAGTATGCATGGATTGTAGATATTTTAGAAGACGCGATTAACGAAGCAAAAGCCAATGGCTTTTTAGGAAAAAATATTTTGGGTACTGGCTTTGATTGTGAAATTCATGTGCAGCGTGGTGCGGGTGCGTATATCTGTGGTGAAGAAACTGCATTAATTGAATCATTAGAAGGTAAGCGTGGTAATCCACGCATTAAGCCTCCTTTCCCAGCTATTCAGGGTGTATGGCAAAGACCTACAGTGGTAAACAACGTAGAAACTTTAGCAGCTGTTGTACCAATCATTAATATGGGTGGCGAGGAGTATGCTAAAATTGGCGTTGGAAAATCTACGGGTACCAAATTAATTTCTGCATGTGGTAATATTAATAAGCCAGGTGTGTATGAAATAGACATGACCATTTCGGTAGAAGAATTTATTTATTCCGACGAATATTGTGGTGGTATTGCCAATGGCAAAAAATTAAAAGCTTGTATTCCGGGTGGATCATCGGTACCTATTTTACCAGCTAACTTATTATTAAAAACAGCAAAGGGCGAAACACGTTACATGAACTACGAAAGTTTAAGTGATGGTGGTTTTGCATCAGGCTCTATGATGGGTTCTGGTGGCTTTATTGTACTCGACGAAGACCAGTGTATTGTGCGCAACACTTTATCACTAGCTCGTTTTTACAGACATGAAAGTTGTGGTCAGTGTTCACCATGTCGTGAGGGAACAGGCTGGATGGAAAAAATATTACACAACATCGAATATGGTAAAGGCAAGATTTCTGATATTGACCTGCTTTGGGATATTCAAAGAAAAATTGAAGGCAATACCATTTGTCCATTAGGAGACGCTGCGGCATGGCCGGTAGCAGCTGCTATTAGACATTTTAGAGATGAATTTGAGTGGCATGTAAACAATCCGCTCGAAGCACAAGAAAAAAATTATGGTTTAGCGCATTATGCAGATCCAATTCATGTGCCAGTAACCGCTTAATAAAGTAACGTATGTCCGAACAACAACTTTTTAAAGTAACCATCGATAACATTACCATTGAAGTGCCAGCTGGCACTACAATTTTAAATGCTGCTAGACAAATTGGAGGCGACGTTACGCCACCAGCTATGTGTTATTATAGCAAGTTAGAAGGTAGTGGTGGTAAGTGTCGTACCTGTTTAGTAGAAGTAAGCAAGGGGTCCGAAAAAGACCCACGCCCAATGCCTAAGCTGATTGCTTCTTGCCGTACCACTGTTATGGATGGTATGGAAGTAAAAAATATTACCAGTGAAAAAGTAGTAGACGCGCGTGCAGGTGTTGTTGAGTTTTTATTACTCAATCATCCCCTTGATTGTCCTATTTGTGATCAGGCCGGTGAGTGTCATTTACAAGATTTAAGTTACGATCATGGTAAAGAAGGAACGCGTTACGAATTTGAGCGTCGTACTTTTAAAAAGCATGATTTAGGTCCATACATACAATTACACATGACGCGTTGCATTTTATGCTACCGTTGTGTATACACTGCAGATCAACTTTCAAAAGAGCGTTCTCATGGTGTACTTGATAGAGGTGACCATGCACAAATTGCAACCTTCATCGAAAAAAGTTTAGACAACGAATTTATTGGTAACGTTATTGACGTTTGTCCAGTAGGTGCGTTAACAGATAAAACATTCCGTTTTAAAAATCGTGTTTGGTTTTTAAAACCAATGGATGCACACCGCGATTGCCCTACCTGCTCTGGTAAAGTAACACTTTGGAACAGAGGCGATGAAGTTTACCGCGTAACGGCTCGTAAAGACAAATGGGGTGAAGTAGAAGATTGGATTTGTAATACTTGCCGCTTCGAAACAAAAAATACATCGGACTGGGTTATTGAAGGACCTCGTGAAATTGACAGACATTCTGTTATTGCACAAGGACACTACCAAGGTTCTGTGGGTATGCACAAGCCTACCGAAACATTTGCTGCGGTAAATGCTGGACGTGCGCCGCATTTATTAATGGATATTCATAGTGTAAGTGAAGTAAACAAAGATTCATCTTTATAAATTAGATCAAGACATGACACTACTTGCTGTAGATTGGCTTTTAATCATCGAAAAATTAATACTGATTGCAATCATTGTGTTTGCAAGTTTAGGCATTGCATTATATACCACTTTTGCAGAAAGAAAAGTGGCGGCTGTATTACAAGACCGTCCAGGACCTAATAGGGCCGGCCCTTTTGGACTACTCCAACCTTTTGCCGATGGATTAAAGCTCATCATGAAGGAAGAAATTATTCCTACGAGTTCTAATAAAGCGTTGTTTGTTTTGGGCCCAGGCCTTGCCATGACAGCGGCACTTATGACTTGTTCTGTTATTCCTTGGAGCAGCCATATCGAAATCTTTGATCGTAAAATAGATTTACAAATTGCAGATATCAATATTGGTATCTTATACATTTTTGGTGTAGTGAGTATGGGTGTGTATGGTATGATGATTGGTGGATGGGCGTCTAACAATAAGTTTTCATTGATGGCTGCACTTCGTGGTGCATCACAAGCCATTAGTTATGAACTTGCCATGGGTTTATCACTTATTGCAGTGTTAATGCTTTCAGGATCACTTAGTTTAAAAACAATTGTAGACGGTCAAATGGCTGCAGGTAGCTACTGGAATATTGTGTACCAGCCACTTGGTTTTATTATCTTTTTTGTTTGTGCGCTGGCAGAGTGTAACAGAACGCCATTTGATTTACCAGAAGCAGAAAACGAATTAAACTTTGGTTACCACCAGGAGTATTCTTCTATGAAACTCGGGTTTTATTTGTTTTCGGAATATATCAATATGATCATGAGTAGTGCGGTTATGGCATCACTTTATTTTGGTGGTTTTGATGTTCCTTTCTTAGATGAAAGTACACTAGCTCCAAACATTGCAGCGATTATTGGTGTAGCGGCGCTACTTACTAAAATTGCTATTTTCATTTTTGTATTCATGTGGATTCGTTGGACGGTTCCACGTTTTAGATATGATCAACTCATGAATTTGGGTTGGAAAACAATGATTCCACTTGCACTATTTAACATGCTTGTTACGGGTGCACTTATTTTATTAAAAGCAGGGGTTTAAAATATTAATTCAATTAGCTATGCAGGCATTAACCAATAGAGCACAGGAAGTATCCAGAAAGCCCATGACATTTATGGAGCGCCTTTACATTCCCAGTATTTTAAAAGGTATGGCTATTACATTTAGCCACATTTTTAAAAAGCAGCCTACCATCCGTTACCCGGAGCAAAAACGTGAGTTTAGTCCGGTGTTTAGAGGCCTTCACGTTTTAAATAGAGACGAAGAAGGGAGAGAGCGTTGTACGGCTTGTGGACTCTGTGCGGTGGCTTGTCCTGCCGAAGCGATTACCATGGAAGCTGCAGAGCGTGAAGTGGGTCAAGAAAATTTATACCGCGAAGAAAAATATGCAGCCAAGTATGAAATTAATATGCTGCGTTGTATTTTTTGTGGCCTTTGCGAAGAAGCTTGTCCTAAAGACGCTATTTATTTAAGTGAAACTTTTGCACCTGCTAATTTTACACGTACTGGTTTCATTTACGGAAAAGATAATTTATTAATCCCAAATCCTGTTACCGAGCCTGAAGCTTACGCTGCAGCAAAGGGTCAAAGAAATTAATAACGAACGCATGAGTATTACACAATTCTTATTTTATTTTTTAACCGTGCTAGCACTGTTTAGTGCAGTGATGGTGGTGGTTAGTAAAAATCCGGTGCACAGTGTGCTTTGGCTCATTGCCGTATTTTTTGCAATCTCTGG
>JBIKIS010000159.1:0-4591 GCA_044361485.1 Sediminibacterium sp. | reverse complement strand
AAAACAATGACCCAGCATCCGTATTTTCTGATACCGTAGCATATGTGATGGGCAACTATAACCCAAGACGTAAGCCACTCACTGTAGAAATGCTTGACCAACTTAATTTGGATAGAAGCTTTGACATCTTTAAAGAGCGATTTAGCAACGGAGGTCAGTTTGTATTTACATTTGTAGGTAATGTTAATCTTGATAGCCTCAAAGCCTTAACTGAAATGTATATTGCCTCATTGCCGGCATCAGGTGTATCAGACATGTACAAAGATTATGGAGCCGCTTACCCTACTGGCAACATATCTAAAACAGTAAAAAAAGGTAAAGAAGCAAAAGCAAGCGTTCAATTATTTTATACTGGAAATTTGAGCAGCGTGGGTGAATTGGACGAATTACAACTTGATCAACTCACCAAAGCCATGGGTATTAAATTAAGAGAAACCCTTCGTGAAGATGCTGGTGGCGTATATGGTGTTGGTATTAGCGGTGGCATTAATAAAGAACCTAAAAAATCATATAGTATCAGTGTTAGATTTGGTTGTGCACCAGAAAATGTAGAAAAATTAATTGCACTTGTAGAAGAAGAAATCAAGCAAACCAAATTAAATGGTGTAGCGCAAATTAATATTGATAAAGTAAAAGCCGAGCAAACTAGAAGTTTAGAAAATGACGTGAAAGAAAATAGCTACTGGCGTTACAAATTAGAGCAAGCAATTTTTAGAGGTTCAGACCCTACTAAAATTTTGCAAGCACCTACCCGCATTAATTTAATTGACGTTGCAACAACAAAAGCACTCGCCAATAAATATTTTAACGAAGCTAATAAAGCAAAATTTGTTTTATTACCAGAATAATTAATAGTCGACAACTATAAAAGATAGCATTATGTCAATTGGAACATTTCATTATCCGCAACCCGCCAACGAACCCGTATTAAATTACGCACCCGGAAGCCCGGAGCGAGCTGCCCTCAAAAAAACAATCGCTGCCTTAAAAAAACAGGTCATTGATGTACCTATGTATATTGGAGGCAAAGCCGTTAGAACAGGAAAAAAAGTATCGATGCACCCGCCACACGAGCGCGCACATGTACTTGGCCATTTTCATATGGGTGATAAAAAACACGCCATAGACGCCGTAAATGCTGCGCTTAAAGCTAAAGATGCTTGGGCTGCGATGTCTTGGGAAAACAGAGCCCATATATTTTTAAAAGCTGCCGATTTACTCGCTACCAAATATCGTTACCATATTAATGGTACTACTATGCTGGGTCAAAGTAAAAATGCTTTACAAGCAGAAATTGACGCTGCTTGTGAGCTCATCGATTTTTTACGATTTAACGTTCACTTTTTAAGTGAAATATATAAGCAACAACCTGCATCAGCACCTGGCATGCACAACCGCCTAGAATGGCGCCCACTAGAAGGGTTCGTTTTAGCTGTTACACCATTTAACTTTACAGCCATTGGTGGTAACCTGCCTACTTCTGCTGCGATGTGCGGCAATACTGTTGTTTGGAAACCTGCCAATACACAGGTTTATTCGGCACAAATGTTCATGCGCATTTTAAAAGAAGCGGGCTTACCGGATGGTGTTATTAATTTAATTTATGTAGACGGACCAACCATTGGTGAAGTATGTTTCTCACACCCTGATTTTGCGGGCGTGCACTTTACAGGTTCTACCGGTGTATTTAATAATATGTGGAAAGTGATTGGTGAAAATATTCCAAAATACAAATCATACCCGCGCATTGTTGGTGAAACAGGCGGTAAAGATTTTGTAATGGTTCATAAATCGGCAGATGTTGATACCGTAGTAACAGCACTTGCAAGAGGTGCTTTTGAATTTCAGGGACAAAAATGTTCAGCGGCTTCAAGGGCATACCTTCCAAGCAACCTTGCCCCTGTCATTAAAACTAAATTAGTAGCGGCCGTTCAATCCATGAAAATGGGAACCGTAGAGGACTTCTCCAATTTTGTAAACGCCGTTATTGATGAAAAGTCGTTTAACAACATTGCAAAATATATTGATAGGGCTAAAAAGGACAAAAAAGCTAAAATACTTGTGGGTGGTAATTACAGCAAAAAAGATGGCTATTTTGTGGAGCCTACCGTTATTGAAGTGTCTGATCCTAAGTATGTAACCATGTGCGAGGAGATTTTTGGACCGGTTTTAACCATTTACACCTACAAAGCTGAGGCCTTTGAAAAAACCCTTGATCTGGTTAACACCACTTCAAAATATGCTTTAACAGGGGCCATCATATCGCAGGATAGAGCGGCTGTGGAGCTGGCTACCAATAAATTACGCCATGCCGCGGGTAACTTTTATATCAACGATAAGCCTACAGGGGCTGTAGTGGGCCAACAACCGTTTGGGGGTGCCCGTGCCTCTGGTACCAATGACAAGGCCGGAAGCCTCATTAATTTGTACCGCTGGCTTAGCGCAAGGACCATCAAAGAAACCTTTAATCCGCCCGTGGATTATAAGTATCCGTTCCTAAACGAAGCCTAAATTTTTAATGTTTAACCCGTATATTTGCACCTCAAAATTTTGACTAGTGCCTACTAAATTCTCAAAAGAAACCTACCTCTACTGGTACGAGCTTATGCAGCTGATTCGCCAGTTTGAGCTTAAATCAGAAGAAATGTATAAAATGGCAGGTAAGATCCGTGGATTTTTCCACGCTTACATTGGCCAAGAAGCAATAGCCGCGGGCTGTATGACAGCTACCCAGCACGACGATCCATTTATTACTGCCTACCGTGACCACGGTTTAGCACTTGCCAAAGGTGTTTCTGCCGATGCTTGTATGGCCGAATTATATGGTAAAGCAACCGGTTGTGCAAAAGGTAAAGGTGGTAGTATGCACTTTTTTAGCCTCGAGCACCGATTTTTTGGTGGACACGGTATTGTGGGCGCTCAAATTGGTACAGCGGGTGGTTTGGCCTTCGCTGAAAAATACAAAGGTACAGGTAATGTCGTTCTTTGTTTTTTTGGAGATGGTGCTGCACGTCAGGGTATCTTACACGAAACATTTAACCTTGCGATGCTATGGAAATTACCAGTTGTATTTATTTGTGAAAACAATAATTACGCGATGGGTACTTCTATTGAGCGTACGAGTAATGTTACAGATATTTACAAATTAGCAGACGCATACGACATGCCTGCCGATGTTATTGATGGTATGATTCCTGAACTTGTGCACGAAGGTGTAGCAAGAGCAGTAAAAAGAGGTAGAGATGGAGAGGGTCCAACATTACTAGAAATGAAAACCTACAGATACAAAGGACACTCTGTATCTGATCCTCAAAAATATAGAACCAAAGAAGAGGTTGAAGAATATAAGAACCAAGACCCTATTACTAAAGTGCGTGAAACCATTTTAGAAAATGGATATGCCACCGAATCTGACTTACAAACCATCGATCAAAAAATTGATGCGATTGTAGAGCAGAGCGTAAAATTTGCTGAAGTAAGCCCTTGGCCAGACGATAGCGAAGTTTTAAAAGATGTTTACCTAGACGAAAATTATCCGTTTATTGTAGACTAACCACATTTACAAAATTACAAGAAAACAAATACCATGTCAGAAAACGAAGTAAAACACACAACCAACGAAGGCCTAGAAAGTGCTACTGCATTTTGGAATACAAGTGGTAAAAAAATTGCTACTGCAGTTGCTGTTATTTTAGTAGTAGTGGGCGGTTGGTTTGGATACCAAGAATACATTGTTAAGCCTAAAGAAGAAAAAGCTTCTGAAGCGATGTTTAAAGCACAAGAATACTTTGCTTTGGACTCATCGAACCTTGTATTAAATGGCGATGGTGTAAATAAAGGTGTGTTATACATCATAAACAACTATAGTGGTACCAAGGCTGCAAACATTGCTGGCTATTATGCTGGTGTGAGTTATTTAAAACTTGGTGATTTTAACAACGCTATCAAATACCTAAAAGATTTTTCTACAGACGCTAAGCAAATTCAAATGTTAGCGATTGGTGCTTTAGGTGATGCAAGTGCGGAGCTTAACAAAAAAGACGAAGCCATTGATTATTATAAAAAAGCAGCAGCTAGTTTTTCTGAAGACGAAAGCAATGCTTCTGAATATTTATTTAGAGCTGCCCTACTTTCAGAAACCACTGGAAAAAATGCAGAGGCTTTAGCCCTTTACAAAGAAATCAAGGAAAAATATCCTACCACCGATAAAGGCTTTTTAGCAGACAAATACATTTACCGTTTAGGTAGTGAAAAATAAATAAATGAACATACAGTTATTTATTCCTTGCTTTATTGATCAGCTCTACCCTCAGGTAGCGTTTAACATGGTAAAAGTGTTGGAAAAAGTAGGCTGTACGGTCAAATACAATGCCAACCAAACCTGTTGTGGCCAGCCTGCGTTTAATGCAGGTTTTTGGTCGGAATCAAAAAGTGTTTGCGATAAATTTCTAGACGATTTTAATAGTACTGATTACATCGTATCGCCCAGTGCTAGCTGTACCGGCTTTGTTAGAAATTACTACGGTAAACTTTACGAAAACTCTGCACAAATTAATGTTGCTAAAAAAACATCGGCGCGTATTTACGAACT
>JBIKIS010000158.1:0-4621 GCA_044361485.1 Sediminibacterium sp. | reverse complement strand
GCATATTCTACACAACGTTTAAGGTCCCACTTTTCGGTTTGGGACTGTGCCTGTAACACAAATAAGGCAGCAAGTAGGGTAAATAATGATTTCATAGAACTACAAAAATAATGCATTCCATGCCCTTTGCCTTAAAATTTAGACAGACGGAAAGAAAGGCGGTATTTTGGCAATTTATGGGGTATGAAGGGTGAAATTGGCTACTCCACGGTTTGGGAAGGCGTTTTTCGGTACCTCGCCGTCATAAAATAGAGGACCATAAAGGCCGCCAACACGGCAACACCAACCCCTGCCGTTTCTGGGGTTTGCATCGCAATACTAACGCCCACAAAGAGGTAATTGGCGATAAAAAATAAGGGAATGAGTGGAAATAACTTCATTTTAAATATGCCCGTACCATCTAGGTGTTTTGTTTTACTGCGAAGCTTAAAAATAGCGGCACTTGAAGCGACCATTCCAAAGCAATCTAAAAAGATGGTAAAGTTTAAAATCTTTTCGAAGGTTTGTGCAAAAAACAAAATCACAATACACACTGCTGCAAAAATGGTCAGTGAAAAAACAAGGACGTCTGTTTTTTTATCTTGTTTAGAAAATACGGACGGGAGTGTTCCTTCGGCACTCATGGCGTACATGACCCTAGGGTTACTCATAAGCAGCGCATTCACATAAGCTAGTACCCCAAAAAATAAAAAGAATGAAAAAATATTTGCAGCTTGATCACCAAACGTTTTTTGAATAAGTGCATACGCAATTTCACGCTCTCCTTTCATATTGTCAAAACCAATAATCATGTAGTAGCTAAAATTAGCGAGTAAATAAAGTCCAATAATAATAGCGATACCAATAAATATTCCTTTGGGTATGGTTTGCGATGGTTTGTCTACTTCATTACCAAAATTGATGGTTTGTTGATAGCCACCATAGGTAAATGAAACGGCAATTAAGCTAATGCCAAAACTTTGAATCCAACCCATATTGGAGGCAGCGGCGACCGGCGCAGATGCAGTTTGCAAAAGGGTTTCATGCGGAAAAAATAAAGCGGCAATGATCACCAAAATCATTGTGATTTTTATAAGCATTAAAATATTTTGTGCACGTGCACTCATTTTTAATCCGCGCAAATTGATAAAATAAAAAACTAAAATAGCTGCAACACTTAGTAGTGCTTTATCAATATCGGTCCAACTATGACCTGGAAAAAGTTTAGCAATATATCCACTACCAATAAGTGCAACCCCACTTAAACTAGCCGCGTTACTAATTAAAATAATACAGTTAATGGCAAATGCAATACTCGGATGATAGGCGTAAGAAAATACTTTATAATACCCGCCCGTAACCGGGTATCTACTTCCAATTTCGGCATAGGTAAGCGCCCCACACATAGCAACGATACCGCCCACAATCCAGGCACTAAAATATACCGAAGGTGCTATGGCGTCTTTGGCACTCGTAGCTGCGGTTCTAAAAATTCCCATCCCAATTACAAGGCCTACCACAATCATGGTGAAGCTAAATAAATTCAATTTTTGTTTCGATTGCATATAGTATAGTGTGGGATTAAATGTAGTAAACTTTCAGGGAGTTTTCAACGCTTGGTGCAAAACTAAAGACAATCAATTTATAAGCCTTACAAATAGAAGTGCTACTTTCGTTTTGTAATTGGTTTTCGAATTTTTCGGAATTAAAAGGGAAGCAAGTGTAAGTCTTGCGCTATCCCCGTAGCTGTAAACGCAAATAGGCAACCAACACCTCAGCCACTGTTCTAATCTAGAATGGGAAGGCCCGTTGGAAGCGCGTGAGCCAGAAGACCTGCCAGTCACAAACCATCATTCACGGCTTTCGGGCGAAAAGCATGGAATGTAAATGCTGTAACAGCGGCTATTTATGTTTCTACCGTTTTAACTCTTGAAAGCTCATTGTTCAAATTAAAAAAAACTAACAATGGGCAAAAAATTAATGCTCCTCAGCTTGCTATTTTCAGCGAAAATAGTGAGCGCACAACAAGACACCACAACCCTTGACGAAGTGGTGGTGACCGCCAATAAAATGGCACAAAAACAATCTACCACTGGTAAAGTGGTTACTGTTATTACCAAATCAGATTTGGAAAAAATGGGCAACAAAAATTTAGCAACCTTACTTCAAGAACAAGTAGGCGTTACGGTCAATGGCGCTAGTAACAATGCAGGAAGTGTTCAAACGATTTTTACGCGCGGCGCATCCGGCGGTAGAACCCTAGTTTTACTTGATGGCATACCTGTCAATGATCCTTCATTTATTAACAATGATTTGGATTTAAACCTTTTTGCAACAAATAGTATTGAACGTATCGAAATTTGCAGAGGTGCGCAATCTACACTCTATGGTAGCGATGCGATCGCAGGTGTTATCAATATTATTACAACAAGTAAAGACATTGCAAAGCCACTACAAATTAATGCCAGCAGTATACTTGGTAGTTTTGGAACCGTAAAAAACAATCTACAAATAGCGGGTAAAAAAAATAAATGGACCTATAGTGCTAGGCTTGCACAAACAAATTCAAAAGGATTTTCCGCCTCTATCGACACCACCGGAAAAAATAATTTTGATGCCGACGCATACAATGGAACTGCGTTACATGGACAACTCAACTACGCAGCTACCGAGCATTTGTCATTCAAAGCATTTAGCATGTACAATAAATACAAAGCGGGTGTAGACGCAGGTATTTTTAGAGATGATAGAGATTTTACCATTACCAATAGCAGCTTACTTGTGGGCACTGGCTTTGTATACAAAAAAAATAATTGGCAAATTACGGGCACCTATCAGCACAACACATTAGACCGACATTTTTTGAATGATAGTGCGCATAAAACAAGCAACTGGTTTGAAAAAAATGATTATGCTGCTGCTTCCGATTATGCAGAAATTTTTACGAGTGTAAAATTATCTGATAGGCTAACAGCCTTATTGGGCGTCGATTACAGAAAAGGATCCTACAGTCAAAATTATGCATCTGTTAGCGGTTGGGGACCCTATAATTTTAATGACCCTTCAAGATTTGCGGAGCAGTTTGCGCTCTACGGTTCACTACTTTATACAAGCCTCAATAAAAAATTAGCCCTCGAATTAGGCGGCCGCGCCAACAAACATTCGGTATATGGAGGCAACCAAACATTTACATTAAATCCATCTTTTGCAATCAATGCAAATACAAGAATGTTTGCGAGTGTGTCAACCGGTTTTAAAGCGCCATCGCTCTACCAAATTAGCATCAATGACAAGCTTGATCCAGAAAAAGCAACGAGCTATGAAGCTGGTTTAAGTTATCAAAACAAAACGCTTCAAACCAGACTTGTTTATTTTAATAGACAAACGGCTAATGGTATCGATTATAATTATATCAACTACCAGTATTTTAATTATGTAAAGCAGGCGGTAAATGGTTTAGAATTTGAAATCAGAAAATCGATTACAAATCAGTTAAGCGCCTTTGCTAACTATACGTATTTACAAGGAAAAGAAACCACGCAAAACAGAATCACCAATAAAGATACCATCACCTATAATTATCTTTTACGCAGGCCCGCGCATCAATTAAATATGGGTGTAAGCGCGCAAGTTAATACAAAACTTCGCCTAGAAGTTACGGGCAGGTACGCCAGCAAAAGAAGAGATGTAGGTGGTTATGCCGTCCCCGATGTACTATTAGCATCTTATGTAACACTCGCTGCAAATGCCGGGTATCAGCTTAACAAACACTGGCGCTTTACTGCCGATATCCAAAACTTTACCAATACCAAATATTACGAAGTGTATGGTTTTACAACCATGCCATTTAATGCAAGTATTGGGGCTGTTTTTTCTTGGTAAAATAAATAGTTATATTTGTAAGGGTACCAATACTTATAAGTATGAACTTTCAATTTGACCAACTCATCACCGTTACATTTACCTTATTTGCGGTTATAGATATTGTGGGATCCATTCCACTTTTAATATCCTTGAAAGAAAAAATGGGTGGCATTAAATCTGGAAATGCCACCCTCATTTCTGGGGCCCTCATGATTGCATTTTTGTTTGTTGGCAAGCCTTTTTTAAACATATTAGGCCTCGACATCAGGTCTTTTGCTGTGGGCGGATCGGTGGTTATCTTTTTATTAGGCCTCGAAATGGTACTTGGTCACGAAATTTTTAAAGGCGACAAAGACGCCAAATCCAGCACCATGGTACCTATTGCCTTCCCCATTATTGCCGGAAGCGGAACACTTACCACTATCATGTCTTTAAAGGCCAATTTTGAAGAAGTGTACATATTATCGGGTATTCTAGTAAACCTAATCATCGTATTTATAGTACTTAAATCGTTGAATTGGATCCAAAAAGGCCTAGGAGAAGGTGGTTTAATGGCCGTTCGGAAGTTTTTTGGCGTCATTTTACTAGCCATCGCCGTAAAGATCTTTAGCAGCAATATTGCCGCTTTTGGCAAATAATAGAGCTGTTTTTAGCCTACAATTCTTACCTTTGCAGCCCATTTAACCCCTTTGGCCTATTTGGGCCTCAGGCAAACCCTTATAAATAAGAAGACATGGCAAAAGTTACTAGAGAGAACATTGCAAAGCTTACAGACAAA
>JBIKIS010000157.1:0-4659 GCA_044361485.1 Sediminibacterium sp. | reverse complement strand
GTTTAGAATATGCAAATACACCTGGTTTGTTAGCACCCAAGTTTTCTGGTTTAAGGTCTAGCATAGGAATTGGTGTTCCCATGATACTTATGAATACAGCCCAGCAGTTGAGAGACACTATTGGTGATCCAAGATGTGACGATCTCATTAGTGGATGGATTGATACCATCGAAAAATATTTTGTAAAAGATGATATTGAATGTGTGATGGAACAGGTGGCTCCCGACGGATCAATTATTGATCATATCGATGGACGCACTTTAAATCCAGGGCATGCAATAGAAGGAGGATGGTTTATTTTACAGGAAGCAAAATATCGGAACAACGATCCGCGCTTAATTGCACTTGGCTGTAAAATGATTGATTATATGTGGAAACGCGGTTGGGATGAAACCCATGGCGGCCTACTATATTTTAGAGACGTATATAATAAGCCGGTACAGGAGTACTGGCAGGATATGAAGTTTTGGTGGCCCCATAACGAAACAATCATTGCTACCCTGATGGCTTATTTATTAACCGGAAATGAGCGGTATGCGAGTATGCATAAGCAGGTGCATGATTATGCGTATAATAAATTTCATGATAAAGAACATGGAGAGTGGTTTGGATATTTGCACCGTGATGGTAGTATTTCTCAAACTGCAAAAGGAAATTTATTTAAAGGGCCTTTTCATTTGCCGCGTCAAGAGTGGCTTTGTTATCAGTTACTTCTCGAACATCTCAATAAATAATTTTATGCGGTATGTTGTAATGGGTTTGCTTTTGTTGTTAAGTGCTAGTGTTTTTGCGCAACTTGAAATAGATCAACCCATCATGCATAAGATGGTGTTGCAGCGAGGTCAACCGCTCATATTGTCCGGTAAAGGATTGCCCTCAAACACTGTAAAAATTCATATTGATGAAAATAAAACATATACCACCGTTTCAGATCAAAACGGATTTTGGAAAATAGAGATTCCATCACATGCTGCATCTGTAAAACCATTTAGTTTGGTGGTATTTACAAAAACCGATTCGCTGCAATTTAAAGATTTGCTTTGGGGAGATGTATGGGTTTGTGCGGGCCAATCGAATATGGAGTTTGCTTTAAAAAGTGAATTGCATTATCAGAATGAATTGCCAATAGCAGCAAATCAAAATATTCGTGTTTACAATCCTGTTTATATAGGTAAAAATAGATACGCTAATCCTTATCCCGATGCTATTAGACAATCTATAACGCCATCTAATTTTTATGAAGGTGTTTGGCAAATCCTTGATAGTATTAGTGCGCCAAGTTTTTCTGCCATTGGATATTATTTTGCAAAAATCGTTGCGCAAAAAACAGGGGTGCCCATTGGAATCATCAATGTATCTGTTGGCGGATCTCCCATAGAAGCATGGATGAGTAAAGCCTCTTTAATAAACGATGCTACTTTTTCAAAAAAAATAAATGATAGTTGGTTAACCAATGATTATTTGCCTGTTTGGATTAGACAGCGCGGAAAAGAAAATATTGGTCTTACCAATTTAAATGCTAATCATGCATTTAAGCCTACCTTTTTATACGATGCTGCTATTGTGCCTCTTTCAAAATTAAAAATTGCTGGCATTTTATGGTATCAAGGAGAGAGTAATGCGCAGGAAATGGAAAGGGTGGATGAGTATCCCGCGCTTCAAGAAAAAATGATAGCATCTTATAGAAGTGCCTGGGGGCTCAAAAATCTACCCTTTTATTTTGTTCAATTATCATCCATTGATAGTGTAAATTACAAATCGCAACATTGGCAGCAGTTTAGAGCCGCTCAATTTGATGCTTTACAAAATGGACATCATGTAGGTATGGCTGTAAGTATGGATAAAGGTGCAAAAAATGATGTGCACCCTACCAATAAAAAGGATATCGCTCAAAGGCTAGCGAGTTTTGCTTTGCATGATAACTATGGGTTTAAGAATGCAGCTACTATTACTAAGCCTATCCATGTGGAATATAAAAATGGATTTGTTTCAATTACATTCAACAATCGTATTCAAACACTTGATGGTGATGTAGCAAAGGGGTTTTCATTGGATGGGATACATGAGGCTAGTTATGTAATTAAGGAGAGTAAGGTTTTTATTAAAACACCCTCAAAGCCTGCCCTGCTATATTTTGGATTTTCACCATACACATCTGCAAATCTTGTAGACAAAGAAGGTACGCCTATCCCGGCTTTTATCTTACCTGTTCAGTAAATTAGCTTTTAATATTTTTTATGCAAATACGTATACTTACTTTTTTATTAGCAATTTCATTGGCTGCTAGTGCACAAGACAGCACATTTAATAAAACCGATTTAAATAGTGTAGCTAAGGTTTTTGATTTAACATTTACCCAAAAAGAAATTGACACGCTCTACTCCGATGTAAAAGATAATTTATACAATTATAAAAGTATGCACAAGCATACTTTAAATAATGCAACGCCTTTAAGCATGTGGCAAACGCCTGTTGTGTCTGGTATGAAATTTAATACGGTGCAGCAGCCTGTTAAATGGGGAACTATTAACGCGTTGTCTGTTCCTGCTAATAAAAATGAACTCGCATTTTATTCGATAGAGCAGCTGGCTTATTTGATTAAAAATAAAAAGATAAGTTCTGTTGATTTAACCCGTTTTTTTATTGAGCGTATTAAAAACTACGGCGATACTTTACAATGTTTAATTAGTTTAACTGAAAGTCTTGCACTTGAACAGGCTAAACAAGCAGACGCTGAAATTGCTACAGGCAAATACAAAGGACTGTTACACGGAATCCCCTACGGACTCAAAGATTTATTTGCAGTAAAGGGAACTAAAACTACCTGGGGTGCTGAACCGTATAAAAATCAAATGATTGATGAAGATGCATACGTGTATGCAAAACTAAAAGAAGCCGGTGCTGTGCTGGTGGCAAAGTTTACGCTCGGAGCTTTAGCCATGGGTGATTATTGGTATGGAGGAAGAACTAAAAATCCTTGGAATTTAAAATATGGTTCTTCGGGTTCATCGGCGGGATCAACGTCTGCAACTGTTGCTGGACTTGTGCCTTTTGCGATTGGTACCGAAACCTGGGGTAGTATTGTATCTCCTTCTACTACTTGTGGGGCAACTGGATTAAGGCCAACATTTGGTACTATCAGTAGATCTGGTGCCATGGCTTTAAGTTATAGTTTAGATAAAGTGGGCCCTATATGCAGGTCTGCAGCAGACGCAGCGGTGGTATTTAATTATTTACATGGTACAGATGGTAAAGATTTGTCTGCGGTAAACATGCCATTTAATTACGATGCAGTAAAGCCTATAAAAAATTATAAAATCGCATACGCTAAAAATTATTTTGATAAAATCAAAGACACTACTAGAGCAGAGTGGGTGGCGCTCAAAGCCTTTGAAAAAATGGGTATTACTTTAATTCCTGTAAATTTTCCGGATAGTGGCGTGTATAAGTTTAACATTATGGACGTGATTATTGGTGTTGAATGTGCTGCACAATTTGATGACCTTACACGTTCTAATCAAGATGATGCACTTACGCGTCAAACAAAAAATGATTGGCCCAACCAGTTTAGAACCGCTCGTTTTGTGCCTGCTGTAGAATATGTAAATGCACAGCGCCACCGTTATGTTTTAATGAAGGATGTAAACGAAGCGATAGCGCCTTTTGATGCCATTATTTGTCCATCAAGAGGAGATGGGAACCAGTCTGCAATTACCAATTTAACAGGCAACCCTGTTGTATGTGTGCCTGTTGGTTTTGATAAGCGTAACAACTTACCCGTGGGTATCAGTTTTGTTGGGAAACTATACGACGAAGCAAGTATTTTAAGAATTGCAAAAGCGTATCAAGACGCAACGGGTTGGGACGAAATGCATCCGACAATGTTTAAATAATCTTACTGATATTTTCATTAATCCTAAACACGATGATCTCTTTGGATAATGGTTGATCTATTGGAAATTGAACTGCCGCTTTAGAACATTTAAAATCTTTCATTTTTTGTAAAAACTTTTTTATGCCAGAAGGCGTCGGATAAAATCCAATATGCGCTTTGTATCCCGCAAAATAAACAAGCATGCCATGTAGTTTGTATGCTGGCATGCCATAACTGATAAGTTCCTGTGCATCAGGGGCATTTTCCTTAATTATTGCCCTCATATTCTTTAACTGCTTTTTTGCAGCGGAAGGAAAACCAGCGATATAGTCGTCTATTTCGTTTTTCATATTTTAGTTCAATTTTACCCTGTTTAAATAAAATTCAATGGATGTTATGAGATTAAAATGCTGATTAGTAGTGACTTAAATATTTTTATCTCCTTTCTTTTGGTTAATTTTTATCCAATCCACAAATTATAAACTTTTATTCTTTTTTTTCATATTACATTAAATTTCCTATAATGCTGTTATTCATGCCTTTAGATCAGTTTTGTTTAGTGTTACCTTGTTCATATTTAACAAAATCGGGTAATTAAGCATTACTGTGCATGATTTTAATTCAACAATTAAACAAAATTCTTGTTAAATTAGTCTAAACAAATTTATTTGCCCTATGGAACACTTAAAAATCGCCTCCGACAATTACGTAGCGTTTACGTTTTTTATCGGAACAATGGCTATGATGGCCGCGTCTGTATTCTTCTTTTTTGAGTTGAGCTCAAC
>JBIKIS010000038.1:0-15865 GCA_044361485.1 Sediminibacterium sp. | reverse complement strand
TCTCCGAAGGCGAAGTTGCAATCAAAAATAATTTTTGAATAATTGCAGGTTCAAGTAGCGCCCATTCAAGCACTTGATATCCACCCATACTTCCACCCATTAAAAGTACAATAGACCTAATACCCAGGGCTTCTCTTAAAATAACATGCGCCTTTACCATATCCCTAATGGTTACAGCAGGAAAACTAGAATAGTAGGGAGCACCCGTATTTGGATTTTCGGTTAATGGCCCAGTAGAGCCATAACAAGAGCCAATAATATTTGCACAAACAATAAAATAATCCTGCTCATTAATGAGCCCATCATTTCCTATTAAACCCTTCCACCAATCCCTCGCGTCCGCATTGGCCGTTAATGCATGGCACACCCATACTACATTGGTACCAGCTGCATTAAGCGTTCCATAGGTATGGTAGGCAATGGTTAAGCTTGGCAACACCTCGCCACATTCTAAAACGAACGGCTGTTTGTATTTTAGGTATTGGATTTGAGACTGCATGTGACACAAAATAACTACAAGTTCATCACTAGACATAAAATATTTTAGAAAGCGAGTGGTGGTAGCTAGTATACGAAGCTTACCTTTGTTGTAAAGCACATTATCCCAATATGTCAAAGCCGCAAACAGACGCCATAAGAATTAGAACTACGCAAACAAATGAAATGGAGCATAGCAGTCCACTTTATTTGACGAGCAGCTTTTGTTTTGATGACGCCGAAAGTATGCGCGCTGCTTTTGCCGATGAAACCGATGACAATATCTATAGCAGATTTAGCAATCCAAATGTGCAAGAATTTACAGATAAAATTTGCGCGCTAGAAGGTGCCGAAGCTGGGTATGCAACTGCGTCTGGCATGAGTGCTGTTTTTGGCTCCTTTATGGCGCTATTAAAAAAAGGTGATCATTTACTTTCTTGTAATTCTATTTTTGGTAGTACCCATACCGTAATTGCAAAATACCTTCCAAATTATGGCATTAACACATCGTATGTGTTAGCCACTGCAACAGAAGCTGAGTGGGAAGCCGCTATTACGCCTGCTACTAAAATGATTTATTTAGAAACACCTACCAACCCAGGTCTAGATATTTTAGATATAGAAATGATTGGACGCGTTGCTAAAAAACACAACATCATTTTAAATGTAGACAACTGTTTTGCAACCCCTGTAAACCAGCGTCCCATAGACTTTGGCGCCGATTTAGTGGTTCACTCAGCTACAAAATGGATAGATGGACAAGGTCGTGTATTAGGTGGCATAGTAGTGGGTAAAAAAGAACTCATTAAAGATATTTACCTCTTTTGCAGAAGCACAGGACCTGCACTTTCACCATTTAATGCTTGGCTTTTAAGCAAGAGTATCGAAACATTAGATGTGCGCATGGAAAGACATGCATCCAATGCTTTATTTATTGCAGAAGCCCTCGAAAATCATGCAGCCATTGCAGCATTACGATATCCTTTTTTAGCTAGCCATCCACAACAAGCAGTTGCTAAAAAACAAATGACAAATGGCGGTGGTATTGTTTGTTTTGAATTAAAGGGCGGACTAGAAGCTGGTAAAACATTTTTAAACAACTTAAAAATGTTGTCGCTCACTGCTAACCTTGGAGACACTAGAAGTATTGCTTCTCACCCTGCAAGCACCACGCACGCAAAATTATCGGAGGCAGAAAGACTTGCCGTAAACATTACACCCGGACTAATCCGTATTAGTGTAGGACTAGAACACAGAGACGATATACTAGCGGATATTACCGGAGCGCTTGCTGCTATTTAGCCGCATAACGTATACCCCCTAAAATATGTTTGAGATATACCGGGTCTGCAAAAGATTCGTTGGTATGCCCAAGTTCTGTGTAAAAGGCTTTACCCCCATCAAATTTATGGTACCAGGCCATTGGATGTGAAGCGCCCATTTCGCCACCTTCATACGATTTTTCATCAATGGTCATAAGAATATGTAAACCAGGTTGCATGTCTTTAAAATTATACCACTCATCAAAACGTTTCCACTGCGCAGGTAAATGTTTGGTAGATGCATGTTTACCATCTAATACATTTAATACCGCTTCTTGTTGCCTTGGATGACTTTTAAAATAACCCCCAACTAATTGATTGTACCATGGCCATCCATACTCTGTGTCGGTAGCGGCGTGTATTCCTACAAAGCCTCCCCCATTATTAATATATTTTTTAAATGCCGCTTGCTCCTGATCGTTAAAAACATCGCCGGTAGTACTCATAAATACAATAGCATGGTACGTATCTAAATCTGGTTGTAAAAAAGTAGCCGACTCAGAAGTCGTATCTACTTGCATATTGTTAGCCTTGCCTAATTTTTGAATGGCCGCAACAGCCACTGGAATAGAACTATGATAAAACCCTTTGGTTTCAAAAAACACTAATATTTTAAGTGGCTTTGGGGCATTGACAGCCGCTGAAACAGCACCAAAAATACCGAGTGCAATGAATAAGAAAGCAATGCGTAAAAGGTTTGATTTTTTTTTCATAAATAACGTTTGAAAATTACTTAAATTGAACCCTAATGTAAGAAAAACGATTAACAATTTGCCTATGAAAATGAAAACAGGAATCATGCTAGCTGCCATGATGTTTTTACAATATTACATTTGGGGCGCCTGGTATGTAACCATGGGGCCTTACATGGACAATTTATTTAAAGGAGAAGGGCAAAATATTGTTGACCTAGCTAAAGGTGCTACTTATGGTGCTGGCGCTATTGCTACTATGCTATCGCCTTTTTTTGTAGGCATGATTGCAGACCGTTTTTTTGCTGCACAAAAAATCATGGGCATCTTACACATTATTGGTGCAGCGCTCTTATTCTATGCCACAAAAATGACGGCTACCACAAGTTTTTACTGGGTAATACTTGCTTACTCTTTACTATACATGCCAACCATTGCATTAAGTAACAGTGTTGCATTTGCACAAATGAGTGACCCGGGCAAACAGTTTCCATGGATTCGTGTTTTTGGAACACTCGGTTGGATTGTGGCTGGACTTGTGATATCTAAACTAGCTATTGGAAATGGAGCAACCACTTTTATCATTGCTGCCGGAGCTTCTGCATTACTAGGAGTATTTAGTTTCATACTTCCTAATACACCGCCAAAATCAACGGCTAACAATACATCGTTTGGCGCTATTTTTGGAGCCGATGCATTTGTACTTTTAAAGGAAAGATCTTTTTTACTGTTTTTTATAGCCGCCATTTTAATTTGTATTCCGCTTTCTTTTTACTACGGATTTGCAGGCTCCTTTTTAGGTGAATTTTGGGGTGCTAATACGGCTGCTAAAATGACGCTCGGACAAATGTCGGAAGCTTTATTTATTATCACCATTCCATTTTTGTTTTACAGATTGGGTGTTAAAAAAATGCTGGTACTAGGCATGGCTGCATGGGCTATTCGTTATATCTGTTTTGCATATGGCAATATGGAAGCGGAGTGGCTACTCTACGCTGGTGTAATTTTACATGGCATCTGTTATGATTTCTTTTTTGTAACAGGCTATATGTACACTGAAAAAATGGCGGGTGAAAAAATAAAAAATGCAGCGCAAAGCTTATTTACTTTTGCCACTTACGGTGTAGGCATGTTTATTGGCACTAATTATAGTGGCTATGTAGCAAATGCCTACAACCAAAGCAATACTATAAATGGAGTTACTACGCAACAGCATATTTGGGAAACCATTTGGCTCTACCCTGCCATTATTGCTAGTATTGTACTACTATTATTTGTTTTATTTTTTAAAGAAAAAAAGCAGCTCGCTGCACAGTAAAAAATTATGAAGAAGATTGCCATGTTAGGTTCCGGCTTTATTGGCCGATTTTATGCAGAAGCACTGCAAGGTTATAGAAGTAGAGACAAAGTAGTTTCGATATACTCACGTAGAGAAGAGTCTGCTAAAAAGTTTGCAGAAGATTACGCTTGCGAACACTGGACCACAGAAATGGAAGAAGCGATAGCAAATCCAAATGTAGATATTGTATGTATTGCACTACCCAATAATTTACATGAAGCTGCAGTGATGCTTTGTTGTAAACACAAAAAAGCGGTAATGACTACAAAGCCATTAGGCCGTAATGCCGAGGAAGCAAAACGCATGTTAATTGCGGTGGAAGAAGCAGGTATTTTTAATGGCTACCTAGAAGACCTTGTATATACCCCTAAATTTATTAAAGCCACTCAGTCTGTAAAAGAAGGGGCGCTTGGCCGAATATTATGGGCTAAATCTAGAGAAACACACCCTGGCCCACACAGTGAGTGGTTTTGGGATATTGAACAAGCAGGTGGTGGTTGTATTTTAGACTTGGGATGCCACTGTATCGAAATTGCACGTGGTTATATTGGCAAAGACATCAAGCCCATCGAAGTCATGTGCTGGGCAGACACACAAGTAAAACCGATTGATGCAGAAGACCATGCCATTGGTCTTGTAAAATATGAAAACGGTGCCATTGGTCAATTTGAAGTGAGCTGGACTTTTAGAGGTGGCCTCGATTTAAGAGATGAAGTAATGGGCACAGAAGGTACGATTTGGATCAATAGTTTTTTGCGCACAGGCTTTGACATGTTTACTACTGGAAAAGGTGGCGACTATATTGCAGAAAAAGCAGAAAGCAATAGTGGATGGTTATTTCCAGTAGGCGATGAGTTAAATGAACTTGGCTACAACCACATGTTTATGGATATGTTTAATGCCATGGAAAAAGGCGTTGACCCTAAAGAAACATTTTATGATGGCTATGTAGTAAACGCTATTATTGACGCGGCTTACAAGTCTGCTAAAACAAAATTATGGGAGCCGGTGCAACTAGATATTTGGAGAGGGCAAACTGGTCTTACCAAAGAAAGTCATTTAGTAGAATATGATGCCGATCATTATTTAATTAAAGAAGAAATGACGCATTATGGTGCTAAAAAATTAATTCTTAAACATAAGACCACCGGCAAAATATCCGATCAGATTATTCAATAAGCTTTTAAATAAAACTCTAACAAAAAGGGAGGCACTAAATGTCTCCCTTTTTCAATGCTTCTACTGCAAAGTTTGCAGCGCGCGCTGTTAATGCCATATACGTAAGTGATGGATTTTGATTGGCACTCGAGGTCATGCATGCACCATCCGTTACAAAAACATTTTTTGCATCCCACACCTGATTGTTGCCATTTAATACAGAGGTTTTTGGATCTCTGCCCATTCTGGCCGTACCCATTTCATGAATACCATGCCCAATAGCGTGCCCATTATCGTAACTTGAAATATTTTTAGCGCCACCTGCTTCTAACATTGCTTTTAATTCTGAAACAATATCTTTGCGCATGTCAAGTTCATTTTGTTTGAGCTCGCAATCCATAGACAGCACCGGCAAACCCCATTTGTCTTTTTTATTCGGGTCCAACGAAATTTTATTTTCGTGGTACGGTAATATTTCACCAAACCCTGTGGCGCCAATCGTCCAAGAACCAGGCTCTGTAAGGGCTTCCTTAAACGCAGCGCCAATAGAAAGTTCTGCCACTTCTCTACTCCAACCCTGCCTTCCAGCACCACCCTGATAACCAAACCCACGCAAATAATTTCTTTTGTCATTCCCCATATTTACAAACCTTGGAATGTAAAAACCATTGGGCCTCCTGCCATACACATATTTATCTTCAAATCCTTCGATGGTGCCAGATGCGCCTAAATTGTAATGATGATCCATTACATTGTGTCCAAGCTCTCCACTACTACTCCCTAAGCCACCTGGCCATATATCTGTAGCGGTATTAAATAAAACCCACGCAGAGTTTAAGGCAGACGCATTTAAGAAAACGATTTTAGCATTGAAGGTGTACGTTTTATTCGTTTCCGAATCAAGCACTTCTACGCCATCCGCTTTTTTGGTATTCTTGCTGTATAAAAGTTTGGTAACAATTGAAAAAGGCCTTATCGTTAAGTTGCCCGTTTTTGATGCAGCGGGCATGGTAGAAGATTGCGTACTAAAATAACCGCCAAATGGACATCCTTCCCAACACCTATTTCTAAATTGACAATTGGTGCGTCCTTCAATAGCTTTTGTTAAATTGGCAACCCTTCCTATAATCAAATGTCGATCTCCTTTAAATTTTTCTTTGATTCTGGCAGCTACATCTTTTTCGACACAGTTTAAATCCATGGGTGGTAAAAACTGTCCATCGGGTAAATGCGGAAGACCTTCGATTGAACCACTAATGCCCGCAAATTTTTCTACATGATCATACCATGGTGCAATGTCTTTGTAACGAAGGGGCCAGTCTACACCAACGCCTTCTTTTCCATTGGCTTCAAAATCTAAATCACTAAGGCGGTAGCTTTGTCTTCCCCATAATAATGACCTTCCTCCCATCCTATAACTTCTCCACCAAGTAAAAGGTTTTACCTCGGTATAGGGGCAATCTTCTTCATTGGTCCATGCGTCCATCACGGCTTCATTTGCAGCCCAACCCCTGTGTATCACAGGATATTTTTCTTGTTGCTCTGCAGTAGTGCGGCCCCTATGCGGTGTATCCCATGGGTCATTGTCAACCCCTTTATAATCTTTTATGTGCTGATGATCTTTACCACGTTCTAATAATAAAACTTTGAGTCCTTTTTCGGTGAGTTCTTTAGCAGCCCATCCGCCACTAATGCCAGATCCAATAACAATGGCATCATAGGTATTACCAGCCGCGGCTTTGGTGTTGAGGTAAGCTGTATCTGACATAAGGTTGAATTTTAAAAATTAAAGTGTACCGTTTTTTAGTTGCTCCACTGCATAATTAGCAGCACGCGCAGTAAGTGCCATAAATGTTAGGGATGGATTTTGAGTGCTTGTAGAAGTCATGGCAGCGCCATCTGTTACAAATACATTTTGACACAAATGCATTTGATTCCACTCATTAAGTAATGATGTTTTTGGATCTCTACCCATACGCACACCACCCATTTCATGAATATCTAATCCGGGCGCTTGCTTGCTATCATATGTGCCAATATTTTTGCAACCCGCTTTTTCTAGCATCTCTTTGCCTTGCTTTAAAAAATCTTGCAATAACTTTTCATCGTTATCGTCATAATCTACCGATGTAATAATTTGTGGAATACCCCATGCATCTTTTAATGTGGGATGCAAACGAACATGGTTGCTTTCTTTAGGAATTGTTTCGCCTTGCATCATCATAAAAATACTCCATGGTCCTGGCTCTGTGAGTGCTTCCTTAAAATCAGCACCGACGCCAACGCCGTCGGCACCTGCTCTACCTCTACTTGCACCAAAAAAAACCATGTATCCACGTAAAAAGTCGGTTTCTTGTTTGTGTACATTTCTGAAATTGGGCATCATTACCTGTGTTGGCCTGCGGCCATAATAATACTGATCTAAATGACCCTCATAACTAGCCGTAATACTGCCTCTGTAATTATGAAAAGCAATGTACTTTCCTAACAACCCATTATCGTTACCAAGACCATTTGGAAATCTTTTGGATATAGAATTTAATAAAATTAGATTGGTATTGATACAAGCCGCATTTACAAAAATGATTTTGGCATAAAATATAATTTCTTCTTTTGTAACCGCGTCAATCACTTTTACGCCGGTTGCTTTTTTTGTTGCTTCGTCATAAATAATGGAATGCACCACAGCGTTAGGGCGAAGTGTTAAATTTCCTGTTTTTTGTGCCCACGGAAGTGTAGCTGCATTGCTACTAAAATAACCACCAAATGGACAACCTCTTTCGCATAAACTTCTTGCCTGACACTGTCCGCGCCCCTGTTCTAAATGCACGGGATTTGGCTTTGTTAAATGCGCACAGCGCCCTTGAATAACGCGCCTATCTTTATAACTGCTATTAATTTTGTTAACCAACTCTTTCTCTACACAATTCATTTCCCAAGCAGGTAAAAAATCACCGTCAGGGAGTGTATCCAACCCATCTTTATTGCCACTTATGCCGGCAAATTTTTCGACATGGGTATACCATGCATCAATGTCTTCATATCTGATAGGCCAGTCTACTGCAAAACCATCACGCTTTGGCCCTTCAAAATCATACTTACTCCAGCGCTGCGTTTGTCTTGCCCATAAAAGTGATTTACCGCCTACTTGATACCCTCTAATCCAGTCGTATGGTTTTTCTTGCACGTAAGGATGCTCTGCATCTTTTACAAAAAAATGTTCCGACGATTCACCAAAAGCATAACACTTTGAAACAATGGGATTTTCTTTTTTAAATGCGGCGGATTTTTTATTACGGTGCGCAAACTCCCAAGGATTTTTGGTGGCAGTTGGATAATCTTTTAAATGAACAACGTCTCTACCTCTTTCAAGTACAATTGTTTTTAATCCTTTTTCGGTGAGCTCTTTAGCAGTCCATCCACCACTGATTCCGGAACCAATGACAATCGCATCAAATGTATTTGAAGACATAAAATTACTTTTCGTTAACGCTATTGGTATTTAAATTACAAATATTTACGAGTACTTCTACTGATTTCTCCATATCAGTTACCCCCACCCATTCGTGCTTACTGTGAATAGCCTGCATGCCGGTAAATATATTGGGGCAAGGAAGGCCCATAAAACTTAACCTAGAGCCGTCTGTGCCACCTCTAATGGGTTCTTTAACCATGGTAAGGCCTGCTTTTTCGTAGGCTGCGTTTGCAAGGCTTGTAATATGTGGGTGCTGGTCAATTATTTCTTTCATATTTCGGTACTGCTCCGTTACAGAACAAGTAATCGTTACGCCTGGGTATTTTGAAACAACGTTTTGCGCTACATCAAATAATTTTTTTTCATGAACAGCCAGCATTGCTGTGTCAAAATCACGCACAATAAATTGCAGTGTTGCTTTTTCCTGAATACCGTTTATATCTACTGGATGCACAAAGCCTTCTCTGCCACTTGTGGCCTCAGGGCACCAAGAATCTTTTGGTAACGCAGCTACAATTTCTGCAGCAATTTTTATGGCGTTGATCATTTTACCTTTTGCATATCCTGGATGCGCGCTAACACCATCAATTACAATAGTGGCAGCGTCTGCACTAAACGTTTCATCTTCAAATGTTCCAACCTCACCACCATCAAGTGTAAATCCAAAATGAGCACCTACTTTTGATAGGTCTAATTTTTCGGTACCTCTACCTACTTCTTCATCGGGCGTAAATAAAATTTTAATATCGCCGTGTTTAATAGCTGGATGTGTCATTAAATAATGCGCCATATCCATAATAATGGCTACACCACTTTTATCATCGGCACCAAGTAATGTTTTGCCGCTAGCTGTAATAATTGATTTTCCAACATGCTTTTTTAAATATGGATACGCTTCTGTGGTAATAACCTGACTATTATCGTCAGGCAAAACAATGGGTGCTCCCGTGTAATCTTTATGCAGTATGGGCTTAACGCCTGTACCACTGCAATCGGGCGCTGTATCTATATGACTACAAAAACAAATAACAGGCACTTCCTGATTGATATTAGAAGGAATAGTTGCGTAAGTGTACCCATTTGCATCAGTGTAAGCATCTGTTAAACCCATCGCTTGTAATTCTTGCACGAGTAGTTCCGCTAATTTTAATTGCTTGGCTGTGCTAGGAAAACAAGTAGCCGCAGGATCACTCTGCGTATCAATTTGCACGTAACGTAAAAACCGTTCGGTAACCGTAAAATTATAAGCTTGAATCATAGTTTTAAATGTACGAAAAAGAGCCGCTCTACATGAAATAGAGCGGCTCTTTTATAAGAAATTGTAAAATGATACTATGGCATAATGATCATAGAAGTAGCACCATTGATAGCCACTAGTTCTAAATCAAAAATAAGTGTTTCGCCTGCTAATGGATGGTTCGCATCAAGTACAACAGCTGTTTCTTTTACTTCTACAATAACAACCGGGAAATTTTGTCCGCTGCCATTGCTCATATTTAATTGCATACCCACTTCTGGAACCATGTCTTCAGGGAAACGGTCTTTTGGAAACTCCATCACCATTTCTTCTTGCTTAGGTCCGTAAGCCTGTTCTGCAGGAATAGTAACTGTCTTTTTTTCGCCAATAGCCATACCTGTAACACCATCATCAAAGCCTGGAATTACCATACCGCCACCAACTTCAAACTCAAGTGGTTCTCTTCCTTCCGAAGAATCAAAAGTTGAACCATTTGTTAACTTACCATGATAATGCACTTTTACAGTATCACCTTTTTTAACTTGTTGCATGTTATTTATTTGTAATTGAAAGATTTCGGCAGGGCCGAACGGCAAAAGTACAAACCAAAAACGAGGTTTTGGCAAGTATTTTTGAGTAACTTTCGAGCGTAAATGTCCTAAAAAACACCACCATGCAAAAAATATACCTATTTATACTGGCCCTAGCCTTGAGTATGAATGCTTTTAGCCAAGAAATTAAGCCTGGGGCTTATCAAACCAGCGAATACCTTCCTGCGTTAACAGGTAAAAGAATTGGCTTATTTGCCAATCATACCGCTACCATTGGAAATAAACATTTAGTGGATACCCTGGTGAGTTTAGGTATGAATATTACCAGAGCATTTGGACCTGAGCATGGTTTTAGAGGCACTGCCGATGCTGGTGAAAAAGTGGGTGATTATAAAGATGCGGCAACAGGCATCCCTGTGATTTCATTGTATGGCAAAAAAAGAAGACCAAGCGCCGATGATTTACAAGATGTTGACGTGATGCTTTTTGATATCCAAGACGTGGGCACTCGTTTTTATACGTACATATCATCGTTGGAGGAATTTATAAACTCAGCCATTGAAAACAACAAGCCACTAATTATTTTGGACAGACCTAACCCTAATGGTTTTTATGTAGACGGGCCGATATTAGATACTGCTTACAAAAGCTTTGTTGGCATGCAGCCAATACCGATGGTTTACGGAATGACCATGGGCGAATATGCTAAAATGCTAATTGGTGAAAAATGGGCAAAAGCAGCTGCGAGTGCTACTACACTTCCAAACATTACGATCATTAAAAACAAAAACTACACCCATAAAAGCAAATACGTTTTACCGGTTAAGCCATCTCCAAACCTAGGCACCATGGCGTCTGTGTATTGGTATGGTAGCAACTGTTTGTTTGAAGGGACTGTCTTAAGTGAAGGCCGCGGCACGGATTATCCGTTTGCTATTTTTGGACATCCTAGCTTACCAAAAACCCTTTACACTTTTACGCCAACAAGTAGAGACGGTGCAAAAGAACCTAAATTAAAAGATCAGGTTTGTTATGGCTGGAATTTATCAGGCACAGATAATGACGTTTTACAAAAAGTAGATGGTAAAATACAATTGAGTTACTTACTAGAAGCATACAAACTATTTCCAGAAAAAGAGAAGTTTTTTATTACACCAAAATCTGGCAAGCCTACCGATTATTTCTTTAACAAACTTGCAGGGAATGATGCGCTTCAAAAACAAATCATTACTGGCGCTTCAGAAAAAGAAATTAGAGCAAGTTGGGCAGAAGGTCTCAATGCTTTTAAGAAAATCAGAAAAAAATATTTACTCTACACAGATTTTGAATAAGGTTTAGCGCTATGAATCCAAAGGATACACGTATTGTTTTTATGGGAACACCCCCATTTGCTGTTGCCTCACTAGATGCACTAGTAAAAGCGGGTTTTAGTATTGTATCGGTTGTTACGGCGCCGGACAAACCAGCTGGCCGTGGACTTCAGTTACAACAAAGCGCAGTAAAAAAATATGCTGTAGAAAATAACTTACCGGTATTACAACCCACTAAACTTAAAGACCCCGAATTTGTAGAAGCCTTAAAGGTTTTAGATGCTCAGCTTTTTGTAGTGGTTGCTTTTAGAATGCTTCCTGAAATTGTTTGGGACATGCCGCCCATGGGCACCATCAATGTTCACGGATCACTACTGCCATCATATAGAGGTGCCGCACCCATTAACTGGGCGGTTATCAATGGCGAAAAAGAAACAGGCGTTACCACTTTTAAATTAAAAGCAGCCATTGATACGGGCAATATTTTATTACAAGACAAATTACCAATTAGCGAATCTGATACCGCAGGCACTATTCATGATAAAATGATGGTGCTTGGCGCCAACCTTTTAGTAACGACACTAACTGGGCTTATTAATCATACATTGGTTGAAAAAGACCAGGAAGCCATTATTAACGAGGACCCTTCACTATTAAAACACGCGCCTAAAATTTTTACCGAAACCTGCACCATTAATTGGGCTCAGGACGCTACTAGTATTTATAATTTAATTAGAGGGCTCTCTCCGTTTCCTGGCGCACTTACAAAACTTGACGATAAAATTTTAAAGATTTTTGAATCTACCAAAGAAATATGCAGTCATGCAAACAAAATAGGATCTGTCAGTACAGACAGTAAAACCTACTTAAAATTTGCCTGTACAGACGGCTACATTCATGTGCTTGACTTACAACTAGAAGGCAAAAAAAGAATGAAGGTGGCCGATTTTTTAAGGGGCTATAAAATAAACACAGGACATTAAAATTATTGCGTAAGCGCTGATTTTAATTCTTCTAAAGTTACTATTCCTTCTTTTTTCCAACTTAATTTTCCGTTCTTATATACCATAAAAGTTGGCAGTACCGCCGCGCCTAACTCTTTCATTACGGTAACATCATTACCACCATCTACTTTTAAGAGCGTATACTTGCCTTGCAGCGTTTTTGAAAGCTCGTCTAAAATAGGCTCCATTTTTTTACATGGCGGACACCAAGCAGCTCCAATATCTACAAGCACAATGCCACTACTAGCAATCGTTGCATTAAATGCTGCAGTTGAAAGTTCTACTGCGCCTCCTTCTCTTACAACTGGCTTGCCTGCAGCATTCCAAGCCGTTATACCACCTTGTAAATTAACCACTTCTTTAAAGCCTTGTTCTTTTAACCAAACAGCAGCCTGTCCACTTCTACCACCAGCTGCACAGTATACTAAGAGGGTTTTGTTTTTATCTAAATATTTAACACGCTCTTCAAATTGGGCCTTATTGGTCCAGTCTGCTAGCATAACATTTTTTAAATGACTACCGCTATATTCACCTGCCGTTCTTACATCCAATACTTGAACACCGCCAGCGTTTATTTTTTGCTCAAATGCATTTGCATCTACATTTTGTGCATTAGAATTACAAGCTAAAAAAAACAATGCAGCAGTTAGCGTGCAAAAAAATCTATTTTTCATATGCATAATTTATGCTTTTAAAATCCGCCATTCTTGCGGGTAATAATTATTGGTTCGATTGGGTAAAATTTTTGCCCATCCTAACCCAAGTCCGTTGTAGCGCATCAAATTCCAACCTTTTTCACCACTACAATTAAATTCGGCTCTTCTAAGATACGAAAGCGCCTGTTCTTTGTCTAAATCAACCCTATTAAATATATCAAGTGGCAAATAACTTAGTGCATACTCGTGGGCAGGTATAAAATCTTTCCCTTTTAATTCACCAACAGAAATGCCCGCCTTTTTAATATACAACTGAGAAGCAAGCTGTAAAATACTTGATTCGAACACCGCAGGAATTGCTTTAATCATTCCAGATTGTAAAAAAGTTGCAATAGCATCGTTGGTAGGCAAAACCGCTGCTAATTGCTCCTGCATTTTTTTGGGTAATTTTTCGAGAACCGCGTCTTTAGATTTAAAACTCGAAAGCACAGTGCCTAGTTCTTTTTCTTTTTTAAAGGCCGCAATAAAAAAACCTTCCCCCTTAATTTGATCTGGATAAAAACGGTAACCAGATGCTTTAGAAATAGGCGAGGCAGTTTCTACAATGCCCACGTAATTATTTATATCAATAGCTTGTGGCGTTAAACCCATTTCGTTTACCAACCAGTCTGCAATATGCTCATCTTCGTTTGGGTCATAAGAACAAGTTGCATAAATGAGTGTGCCGCCGAGTGCGAGCGCCGGTAATGCGTCAGCTAAAATACGCTGTTGACGCTGTGCGCAAAGTGCCACAAGGTCTGTACTCCATCCATCCATGGCGGTAGGGTCTTTTCTAAAAAGTCCACTCCCACTGCAAGGCGCATCTACTACCATTACATCAAAAAACTGAGGTAGTGATTGAAAATGCGAGGGGTCATTGTTTGTAACCACCATATTATGCGCGCCCCATTTACTTGTATTTTCTACAAGTACCGCTGCGCGCTGCTTAATAACCTCATTAGAAACAACCAGTCCATTTTCAAAATAACTACTTAATAAAGTAGACTTGCCACCAGGAGCCGCACACAAATCAAGCACTTTTAAGCCATGACTATCCCCTACAACTTGTGTAAGCGCCTGCCATAAAAACATACTACTTGCGTCTTGTACATAATAAGCGCCAGCATGAAAATTAGGATCTAGTGTAAACGAAGGACGTGCCTCTAAATAATGTCCGTGCGTGCACCAAGGCACTGGACTTGTATGTTCAAATAAAATTTGATCTGGATTTTTATTTGGATTTACACGAATAGCCGTAACGGTTTCGCCGCTAGTATGCACTGCTTCAAAAGCAGCTTTATTAAAACCTACTACCCCTTCTAAAGTTTGTAAAAATGGTGCAGGTAAAGACAAATTATAAAGATTTAATTTCGGCTACTAATTTTTGTAGCGCAGCTTTTGCATCACCAAATAACATAGAAGTTTTTGGCTGGAAGAATAATTCATTTTCGATACCAGCATAACCAGGCTTCATACTTCTTTTGTTAACGATCACTGTTTTAGCCTGCTCTACTTCTAAAATTGGCATACCATAAATTGGAGAAGCAGGATCTGTTTTAGCAGCTGGATTAACTACGTCGTTCGCGCCTAAAATAAGCACCACGTCTGTAGATTTGAATTCGTCGTTGGCTTCTTCCATTTCAATAAGCTTATCATAGCTCACATCTGCTTCTGCCAGTAATACGTTCATGTGACCTGGCATACGACCTGCCACTGGATGAATGGCGTATTTTACATCAACACCCTTTTCTTCTAATAACTTTTCTAGTTCGTGACAAACGTGTTGCGCCTGCGCAACCGCTAAACCATATCCAGGAACAATAATTACTTTGTTGGCATAACTCATACACACTGCCGCATCAGAAATAGAGATTTCTTTGTAGGCGCCTTGAGAACCAGCAGCAGAAGCACCACCACCAGCAGCAGCGTTGCCGCCAAATGATCCAATAAGCACATTGGTTAAGCTTCTGTTCATGGCTTTACACATGAGCACCGTTAATAAAGTACCAGCAGCACCTACTAAGATACCGCCCGTTAACATAACGCTGTTGTTGTATAAGAATCCACCGCAAGCTGCGGCTACGCCTGTAAAAGAATTTAGTAAAGAAATTACAACTGGCATATCGGCACCACCAATAGGAAGTACAAACAGAACACCATAAATAAGTGCTGCCACTAAAATGCCGTAAAACAATACATAGTTACTGCTATCAATAGCTACTACTAAATAACCCGCAACGGCAAGTGTTGCAAAAAATAAAACAAGGTTAAATACCTGCTGCCCTTTAAAAGAAAAATCTTTGATTTTACCATTTAATTTACCCCATGCAATAATACTACCTGCAAAAGAAACGGCACCAATAATGAGTCCTAAAAATATAGTAAGCAAAGTACCCTCAGTTGCAGCTGCTTGATCAGGATGTTCGCCACTATATAAAGTAGCGATATGACCAAATTCGATTACAGAAATTAAAGCAGCACACGCACCACCCATACCATTAAATAAACTTACAAGCTCTGGCATAGCCGTCATTTTTACGCGCTTTGCAGCAAGCGTGCCAATAACAGTACCGAGTACCAACGCACCAAAAATCCATTCATAGTT